>BDTO01000015.1 GCA_002897855.1 bacterium BMS3Bbin05 | reverse complement strand
ATTCTCATCAATGCAGGGACTGCTGCAAGTCAGGGTTTCAAGGATGGCGACAGTGCAAGGCTCATCTCTGCAACGAATAGCGACGGCAAATGGCACCTGCCCAACAGGGGCACGAAAGACATGGTCGGAAAGATAAAGGCAGTCCAGGGCATGAGACCCGGAGTTGTTGCCATATCCTGGCACTTTGGTCATTGGGGATATGGTTCATCTGATACAATGATCGATGGAAAAACAATAAAGGGCGATAAGAGAAGGGCAACAGGTCTCTGTCCAAATGCCGCCATGAGGGTTGACCCGGTTCTCAAGAATGTCTGTATGACTGACCCGATCGGTGGAAGTTCATCTTTCTACGATACAAGAGTGAAACTCGTTAAGGTTTAATTATCTGAATGGTTGGAGCGGACAGTAAAATCTGCTCCAATCATTTTTTAATGTAGCAGTAACTCACAGTCTGTGAATGCGTGGGTAATTTATTAAAATCCCAGTAATAGAGATGGAAAATGATGATAACCAATGAAGACAGGATATACAGTTTCGATTATCTCCTTGATGAGTCCGTAAAGATACACGGGCACCTATGCCCCGGACAGGTGCTTGGAGTCCGCATGGCGCTGTATGGGCTTGAGAAGATCGGTATCTATGCTCCGAAGGGTGCGGATCGTAAAAAGCTCTACCTTTTCGTCGAAATCGACCGCTGTGCCACCGACGCACTTCAGTCAGTCACCGGCTGCAGCCTTGGTCACAGGACGATGCGTTTCATGGATTACGGCAAGATGGCTGCAACCTTTGTAAACCTGGAAACAGGTAGGGCTGTCAGGGTTGTGGCAAGGGAGGAGGCAAGGGAAAAGGCAAAGGAGTATTTCCCTGAAATTGAGAACAGGTATCAATGCCAGCTTGAAGCATACAAAATCATGCCTGATAATGAACTTTTTACTTTACAGGTAGTAAAAGTAATCATACCACCGGAAGACATGCCCGGACGGCCGATGTCGAGGATAAAGTGTGGGGTCTGCGGGGAATATGTTCAGGACAGAAGAGAGGTGAGCAGAAATGGCAGTTTGCTGTGCAGGCCTTGCGCCGGAGGAGGTGGATACTACCGTGGCAAAGACGAAGCTGCTTGTAAATGATGAGTTTATTCCACTCAATGATTTCACTCAGAGATATATCGGCAATATTCTGAGGGGGATTGCTGAAGCCCTCGGTTATTCGAGCAGGAAAGTAACAATAATTATCGAACCTGATGATCTTAAGATTTTCTGTGGGGAGGAAGCTGTACCTATACAGAAGGATTTTGCTCGTCTTATTGTGGAAAGTACCATAAAGGGAGTGCTTTCGCCACTCAATGGGATTTTTTGGCTTGAAAGGATTTCTATTGTAACGGAATAATTTTTTTTTGAAGGCCGTTATGCAAAATTGCAATAACGGGAGAAATTGAATGTTGGAGATCAGATCAAAGCTTTGGATAGAGATCGATAATGAACCGGTCTTCGGCAGGGGCAGGAGATTTCTGCTTGAGGGCATAGACCGGTATGGATCGATCAGCAGGGCTGCTCAGGAAGTCAATATCTCCTACAGGAAGGCCTGGAGCTATATAAAGTCTATGGAAGACCGGCTCGGTATAAAACTGGTTGAGCGTCATGCCGGAGGAAAAGACGGCGGCGGTTCTACACTTACCGGCGCGGCCCGCTCATTTATCGACAGATATGCACGACTCGAACAGGGGATACAGGAGATTGTTGATGAACGATTCAGATCAATCTTTGAGGAATAAAGCTAAGCGCTTTCTGTGGGATATTTCAGGCGCCTTCGGTGATTCCGTCGCCAACCCTTGCAACTGCATATGACAGGCAACCTGACCATTGGTTTTCTTACGGGAATCACTATCCGTTATTCCGTTGTTGCCTTTAATAAAACTTTAAGATATTTTGAAAGAAATTAGGAGGTTTTTTATGTGCGATATTGATGGCTCGGATAGCGGAAAGGGAACGGGAATTAAAACAATACCCGTTGATAAGGCGGTCGGCACTGTTCTTGCCCATGATATTACTGAAATCAGACCGGGTGAATTCAAAGGCCGGGCCTTCCGGAAGGGACACGTGGTGCGCAGGGAGGACGTCTGCCACCTCCGGAGGCTCGGGAAGGAAAATCTCTTTGTCTTGAATCTTTCAGATGATGAGATGCATGAAAATGATGCAGCTTATGTAATTGCGGAGGCCCTCAAGGGAGGCGGTGCAGCCTTCCAGGGTGAACCGAGAGAGGGAAAGATCAATCTCATTGCTGAACGTGACGGGATTCTGAAGATCGACAGGAATGCGCTTTTTCAATTCAACATGACCGGAGAGGTAATGTGTGCAACACTGCACAATAATACTATTGTGAAAAAAGGGCAGGTTGTTGCCGGCACGCGTGCGATCCCCCTTGTAGTGAAAAAGACGATTGTGAAAGAAGCGGTCGATAGGGTGAAGTTGAGCGCAGGTAACCATGGGTCGGGAGTGATTCAGGTGCTGCGGCTGAGGAAACCCAGGGTTGGTATAGTCATCACAGGAAATGAGGTTTATTATGGAAAGATCAAGGATGCTTTCGCTCCTGTTATAGAGAAAGAAGTAAAAGAATATGACGGTGAAGTCGTTGGTATTTATTATGCTCCGGACGAGGCTCCCTTCATAGAGGCACGTCTTCGTGAACTTATCGGTGCAGGAGCCGATCTGCTGATTACGACGGGTGGAATGTCGGTCGATCCCGACGATGTTACGCGGTTTGCCATTCGGAACCTTGGTGCAGCCGGTATTACCTACGGCTCTCCTGTACTTCCGGGAGCCATGTTTCTGGTGGCATATGTAGATAAGTCAGGAGTCAG
>BDTO01000014.1 GCA_002897855.1 bacterium BMS3Bbin05 | reverse complement strand
TTTATTGCCCTAACAATTAATATACGAATTACTTATTTCTTACCCAATTTTTTTAAACTCTATCACATTTTAGAAGGACATGCAACTCTGCGCATTGCTCCATAAAAAATCCAAACTAACCCGTCTGCATGCTTTTACGCACAGGCGGAAAGGTATCGATGCCTTAGAAATGGAAACTATCCGAAAATATCAAAATAGTTTGAAACTATTGCTTCCTTTTGCCCCCGAGAGGAGGAGACCATATAAGTCTGGTGCAGACTCCTCCGGCACCCTGAATGTCACACTAGGATGTCACAGGTCAGGGCTGACCCCTATGGCCTTCCGGGAACAAGCGGAGGCCTTATAAGTGTTAGCGATTATTTCCTTCAATTCGTATTAAAAACCTCATGAAAGCGCATGTCATTTCGAACATGATTTCTATCTCGCTTTCAATAACTGCGTCATCGTGTTTTACGTAAGTATTTTGATACTTCGTATAATAATCGATGAGAATACGAAACATATTGCTAAGCTCTTTAGAGCAACCGTTTTTCTTTAAGAATTGCCCAAGGCTGGTAGTCTGGTTTTCAAGGGATTTGCTGTTATGAAGTAAAGATTGCGTTAGTTTTTCAAGAGATAGCCGAATGTCATCAAGTAGGTTTCGAAGAAATAATTTGTTTTCTAGTTTTGTTAATGCTGTTTCGTAGAGTTGTAAAGAATCTGGGAAATTACTCAACCAGTGTCGCGTTTGTTCAATAAGTACTGTATCTATTGATTTTTCAGGTGATGTTACTAAAAGATGGCCATACTTTGAAATTATTTGATACCTGAGATTGTTTACTTCATTATTGTCATTGAATTTCGGTAACTGACATAAATCGTTGAGTATTTGAATTTGTTGCTCAGGGCTGAATGCAAGTAAATTTTTACGCAGTGCCGTTCTTTTATTGGGAACTCCTTGGGGGAATGGGTATTCAGCATATGGAATATTCACGTCATAGTTGAAAGCGTATGAGACAAGATACTCCACAATTTTTGAGCCAGAAAGGCCTAAGCGTGTGTCCCCTAATATTTCGCATGCTCGGGTAATAAATGCAGTTGGTATCATATGATTTCTTCGCTAACAGTTTGCGCATCAGCCGCAGGCGAAGCCTGTCGGCTGGATGCGCTTGTTAACCGCCACCTCACCTTTTGGAATTCCTATTTGAGAAGAGATATTTGTATGTAACACGAGCTATCTTCATCTGTTGGACCATAGCTGATCTAAACAGAGACAAAGCATCCTGAGGCAATTGGAAACTCGGCCGGCCAAGCTTTACCAGCAAGAAGCCCAATGCAGACGTTTGCAGATACATTTTCCCAAATGAAACAAATGCATCTTGCACATAAATCGGTCCATTGCTCGCCCACATATCAACATTTGTAAAGCCAGGTCGGGTATGTGCGTAGTCGCTTAACTCTGAATATAGCCGACGTGCCCATCCCCCCTGATTTGTCTGTGTCTTCTGATTAAAGATACTATCGTTCAGCTTATCCTGTAGATGTGCATTCAATGCTTGAGCCAATGTCGCCCCAGCTAGACTATCGCAAGCTTGCCCGAAAGTTATCTTGCTTTGTCCTGCCCTCCACTGAACAAAATCGGTTGCCTTACCACAGACTTGGCAGTATGTTCCGATAGTTATCTGCTCCAGCGCGTTGCGCAGACATCCGATAGCTTGACGATAGTAGCCATGCAAAGCGTTGAACGTTGCAGCCTGAAACTCGTCAGCGGCGTCGAGTATGGTATCGTAAAGGGAGGCTTGGCCCTCACCTACGGCCTCTATCCAAGCCCCCCACAGATCATATAGCGTTTTCAGTAAGTCGCCGTGGTGATTAGATGTGCGAATGGCGACATCATCCGGTAGGATAGTGATACCGTGCCAAGTTTCCTTGTCAGCAAGGTCAGATGGCCGTGGTTTGTCCCCAGAGCTAAACGCAAAATCGTCTGGCTCAAGAATTATTCGGACCGCTCGGAAATCTTCTAGCAGTAAAGCTTTGGACAATTTCTACCTCCTTCCAATGTAAGTTCGCAGAGTGGCGGCTAACGCTGCTGTTGAGGCGCTCCGGAAGTCGCGCCGCCTTCGGCGCGGGTTACGGAGTCGCCTCCGATGGTTGTTCGACTATGGTATCAGATTCTTTCCCTCTTTGATGTCCAAGAATCCGTACGATTCATCCATGCCGGTTTGCTTAACCAGATCGTTCAATTTGCCGACCAAGGTGCTTGCCACCCCAGCGAGCTTCTCCAGTTTCTTTCTCAAAATCTGAGCCTTGCCCTTGTGAGCATAGAGCCAGTATTGATGAACGAGTTGATTGCGTTCAATGCGAACCGCATCGAGTCGGCGGAACAGAGAGTAGCTGAGCAGATCCACGCTAAGGCCAAAATTCAGCAATTGGTATAGGCTCAATTGATTGCAGTACTGCCGAAGCTGCTCCAATTCCCCATCCGGCATCACGCCCTTTTCCGACTTGTTCCAAACAATCTGGGTGAAAACGAGCCACTTCAACATATCCTCAATGAAACTGTGAAGTAGGGCAATGCTCTCAAAGTACCGGGCCTTCTCCTTCCGATTCAGTACTGCATTGATCTGGTCGGCGAGAGCATTGACCTCGTCGAGCAACTTGTGGGTCTTGACAATTGGCTTCTTCATTCTGTCTTTCAAGTCGAACGCAGGAGCTATAAGCTCAGCAGTTCGTTAGAAACGCAGTTTCTTTTTAATAGTTTCTGGATTTTGTCTGCAATCGAGAATCGCATAAACTATTACTGTATCTTCTGCAACTTTATAATAAATGGCAAATGGAAATCTCTTTGATAACATCCTGCGATAGCCAAAATACTTTTGATGTATCCCTCCATACAACTGTAATGAATCAATGTCTGAAAACAAGGTATCTAAAAAGTAATTTCCTAATCCCTTATTCAAATTTTCGTAAAAATCATAACCTTTCACTAAATCCTCAGTGGCAGATTCTAAGATTTTTACTTTCATTTAATAGACTGCCGAATCCTCTCCTTTACCTGATTCCAATCTAATATAGACTCTTGTCCATTTCTTATCTTTTTTTCTCTTTCTTCTAAAGTATCTTTATGCCATTGAGGAAAGGGGATTTTACCTTCATGGGCAAGCAGGTCAGACCAGAGTTCTTCCATAAGTTTTAATTTTTCTTCAATTGTCATTTTTTCAAAGGTTTGTTCCATGATTTACCTCTTTAAATTGTTTACTTTTTTTATTTTCTAATATTTACTATACGAATTTCCGGTTCCCCCGTTTATTAGTCAAAGTATAGCACATCTTAAGAATGTTTCAAAGATAAAAATCACCTGAAATCATATAGTTGTTCATTTACAGCATTTCGTATTTTATGGCAAAACTGTCCAATTTTACCAACGAGATACTTCCTGAGTTCCGGAAGTTTATTCTGGAGAAGAAACTGGTGCCGGACAGAAACGTTGAAACAACGATGATATATACCCATGTTTTAGAGACATGTCGAATGCGCCTAAGAGCCCGCTTGACTCTCTCTATGAAAAGATTGACCAGCCGGGATGATTGAAAGACCGGCTTTATATTATCATGTCTCTATCAACACCTTCTTCAGTTCCTTTATCCTGTCCCTTATCTCTGCAGCCTTCTCGAATTCAAGTTTATTTGCCGCTTCGCGCATCTCTTTTTCAAGCCTTTTAATCGTTGTTTCGTCTGCCGAATATTCTGCCGCAGGCTCTGCCGCCGCCGGGACGGCCCGGTAGTCCGATTCGTAGATCGTGGAAAGGATATCCTTTATATTGCTCCTGACCGTCTCGGGTGTTATGCGATGCTGCCTGTTGTACTGCAACTGGATCTTTCTTCTCCTGTTTGTTTCATCCATAGCCCTTTCCATCGACCCGGTTATTACATCTGCATAGAATATCACCTTTCCGCTTATATTCCTTGCCGCTCTTCCGGATGTCTGGATGAGGGAGCGGTCGGACCTGAGAAATCCTTCCTTGTCTGCATCGAAGATCGCAACCAGAGATACCTCCGGCAGATCAAGCCCCTCTCTCAGGAGGTTTACTCCGACAAGGACATCAAACTTGCCAAGCCTGAGGTCTCTTATTATCGCAACTCTCTCGAGAGTATCGATATCGGAATGAAGATATCTTACCCGGATGCCGAGCTCGATATAATAGTCCGTGATATCTTCGGCCATTTTTTTCGTAAGCGTTGTAACAAGAATGCGTTCATTCTTTTCTGCCCTTGATTTAATCTCACCCAACAAATCCTCTACCTGGTATTGTGCGGACCTGACAACTATCTCAGGGTCTATCAGGCCGGTCGGCCTGATTATCTGCTCCACCACATGCTTGCCTGCCTTATTCAGCTCGTAATGTCCCGGCGTGGCAGAAACATATATTATCTGATTTATCCTTTTTTCAAACTCATCGAATTTCAGCGGACGGTTGTCAAGGGCTGAAGGCAATCTGAATCCATAATCTATGAGTGTCTGCTTGCGTGACCTGTCACCCTTGTACATGCCTCCTATTTGCGGTATTGTTACATGTGATTCATCCACAATAGTCAGGAAATCATCCGGAAAATAATCCATCATTGTATAAGGGGCCTCGCCGGGCTGCCTGCCGCTAAGATGCCTGGAATAATTTTCTATGCCGTGACAATATCCAAACTGGGAAAGCATCTCCAGGTCAAAAAGGGTTTTGCTCTCGATGCGTTCGGCTTCAACTGCATGTCCTTCTCTTACAAACTGTTTCATCCTGGCATTGAGTTCTTCTTTTATGGATTTAATCGCTGTTTCAATCCGGCCCACCGGGGTAATCCAGTGACTGTTCGGATATATGGTGACCTTTTGCAAATTGCTGATTATGTCTCCTAATAGGGGGTCAAATAGCAATAAATTGTCTATTTCATCTCCGAACAATTCAATTCTTATTGCAGTATCTATTAAATTCGATGGATAAACCTCAATGATGTCCCCCCTTACCCTGAAATGCCCCCTTTTCAAATCACTGTCCGTCCGCTCGTATTGAATTTCCACAAGCCGTTTCAGCAGGATCTCCAGTTCTATTTTCATGCCTTTTTCTATGAGCATATGCATCTGCATATAATCCTCAGGAGGTCCTATGCCGTAAATACATGAAACGGAAGCAACAACTATTGAGTCTCTCCTTTCGAGAACCGACATTGTAGCAGAGTGCCTCATCCTGTCTATCTCGTCGTTTATCATGGCGTCTTTTTCTATATAGGTGTCAGATGTGGGCAGATAGGCCTCCGGCTGGTAATAATCGTAATAACTTACGAAGAATTCAACTGCATTGTGGGGGAAGAGGCTCTTAAACTCCCCATATAATTGTGCCGCAAGCGTTTTGTTATGGGCTATGATCAATGTCGGCCTGTTAATCTTTTCTATGACCCTGGCTACCGTAAAGGTCTTGCCTGAGCCGGTTACCCCCAGCAATACCTGGTGTTTTACGCCGTTTTTCAGTCCGGATACAAGACTTTTTACCGCCCCGGGCTGATCACCTTTTTCCTTATAATCAGTAACGAGTTCAAACCGCATTATAAAAAAATTATAACATTTATTCATTTTTTTCTTTATTATCCTGCCGATATCTGATAAAATAGTGTGTTACTAATATAGAAACCGTCCCAATATGCCTTTTTCAGATTATGAAGCATAAAATAATGAGTTCAAGGCAGAAATTCAGGGTATTGGGATCAGAATATAATATTTTCAGTTGCGGAGGAAATAATGATTACATTCACCAAAAAGTACCATGAGCCAATTCAGGAAGGAAAAATAACCCTTATGTTTCGCCCGTGGGATACATTGAAGGTATTGAGAGGAAAGATTTACCGGGCCTATAATCTGGGGTTAATCAAGGTGCTTGACGTGGATTTCAAGAAAATTTCCGATATTACACTTGAAGAGGTTAAGCAGTGCGGGTACAGGGATATGGATGAATTCAGAGAGGATTATGGGAAAATTGCCAAGAGAAAGGTGGACTTCGAGACAGAGAGGGCCGTAAGAATAGAGTTCGGGTATATAGGAGAGGATATCGAAAATTACAAAAAGGCCATGGGCGATGTAAAGGATTCAGAGATATTTACTATCAAGGAAAAACTCCTGAAACTGGAGCAGAAGGGAAGGAAACAATGGGCCATCAAGGCGCTCATGATGCTGAGAAAGAGAGAATACGTTCTGCCCAAAGACATGGAAAAACCCCTGAAGATGCCTCCTGAAGCGGTCAAGAAAAATATGAAGAAACTAAAGACGCTCAATCTTATAATGAGCAATAACAGGATGGGATATTCAATAACCCCTCTCGGCATGAAGATATTAAAAAGTCTCAACAAGGTTTAGTAATGAAAATGTTCCACGTGGAACATTCGGGGAACCATAAATGGATAGCGAGCGTATTCCCCGTGGTCTCATCACCGGGTGGAGTGTGCGAATATAATAATGCAAAGTTCCCTGCATTAGATTGCCGGTGGCCTGCCTGTGCGTGCCGCACGCAGACAGGCGGAGCCACTGGGAAGATCAATATAATTCGATCTGCAGGCCCTGCTTTCATCCCTTCCTCAAGGGGCCGGGCATTCAGCAGGCGGTCTCGTAAAATAGTATAATGGGGTCCATATTAGCCATAGTTAACCAGAAAGGCGGAGTCGGCAAGACAACTACGGTCGTCAATCTTGCTGCATCCCTGGCCCTTGGAGGCAGGAAGATACTGGTAGTCGACTCGGACCCCCAGTGCAATTCCACAAGCGGCCTGGGTATTGCCAGGGAGTCCGTGGAGAGGGGAATTTATGATGTTTATTCTGAAAGGTCCAGTATCGGCGATGTCATAGTAAAGACTGAAGTCAACTTCCTTCATATCATCCCTTCCACTATTGATCTTCTTGCTGCGGAGGTAGAACTGGTTGGAAAGGAAGGCAGGGAGTATATTCTTAAGAATGCCCTGAAGAGTATTGGTGACGATTTCGAGTACATATTTATAGACTGTCCTCCATCACTCGGCCTCCTGACTCTGAATGCCCTGGTTGCAGCGGAGGCGGTCATCGTCCCCGTTCAATGTGAATATTATTCTCTGGAGGGGCTTGGGCTGCTTACGCGCACGATAAAGCTTGTCCGGAATTCTTTTAATCCGGACCTGTATATAAAGGGGATCGTTTTAACGATGTTTGATTCCAGGAACTCGCTGTCGCATCAGGTAGCAAGGGAAGTAAGGACTCATTTCGGAGATATTGTTTTTGAAACAGTGATCCCGAGAAATGTTGTGCTTGGCGAGGCGCCGAGTTACGGCAAACCTGTACTTTTATATGATTATAAATCCAGGGGTGCGCAGAGTTATCTGGCACTTGCGAAGGAGATGCTCCATGAAAACGGCGCTGGGCAGAGGGCTTGATGCCCTTATACCCGAAAAGGGTCTTGAAGTTGAAAACCTGCAAATTGCCAGGATAGTTCCCAATTCAAGACAACCGAGAAAAAAATTCAGAGATTCCACTCTTGAGGAGCTTGCCCTCTCAATAAAAGAAAGGGGTGTTATACAGCCCGTTATCGTATCGAAAAAAAAAGATGGGACATATGCCCTCATTGCAGGAGAAAGAAGATGGAGGGCTGCATCCATTGCAGGGCTCGATAAAATACCCGCCATAGTTAAAAGAGCCGATGAAAAAGACTCACTCGAGATTGCGCTCATAGAGAATATCCAGAGGGAAGATCTGAATCCCATAGAAATGGCTGCGTCATTCGATTACCTTCTCAATAGTTACGGCCTTAAACAGGAAGAGCTCTCGGAAAAGATCGGGAAGGACAGGGCAACAATCTCAAACTATATAAGACTCTTGAAACTTCCTGACAAAATAAAACAATTTGTGAGTAATGAAGATCTGTCAATGGGACATGCAAGAGCGCTTCTTTCGATAGGAGATAAGAAAAAGCAGCTTCGCCTTGCAGGGGAGATCATAAAAAAAGGATTGAGCGTCCGTGAAACTGAAGAACTCATAAATGAAGATGGAATTGTTAAGAAAAGGAAGGGGAAATCTCAAAAGGCCGCGGCCGACCCGCATGTAGAAGACCTTGAGAACAGGTTAAGAGAGAGCCTCGGCACAAAGGTCAGGGTTAAAGATAAAGGGAAGAAGGGAAAGATAGAAATAGAATATTATTCGCTGGAAGAACTCGACAGGATACTCGAGATATTACTTTAGCCGGTGGCTCAGTGGCAAAGAAAGAAAAGACTTTTTTAGCCGCAGATTTACGCGGATTAAAAGAAAAGACTGACAAGCCGGCAAGCCGGCAAGCTAAATGGCTAATAAAGAAGGGGTTTGGGGATTAGTGGTTAGTGGTTGGTAAAAAAACAAAACCCTTATAAAGAATCTTTTAAAAAAGTCTGTGAAAGTCTATGGCAAAAAGTTTTCTTTTTCTGTGGTTATGGTTATATTATCCACAGAAATATTAAAGGGACCAAGGTTAATGAGATCTATAGCGATAATCCCGGCCAGGTACGGTTCAAGCAGGTTTCCCGGAAAACCGCTTGCATTGTTGAATGATAAACCGCTCATTCAGCATGTCTGTGAGAACGCCATGACCGCAGCCAGACTCGACAGGGTTATGGTTGCAACCGATGATGAAAAAATTCGGCGCGCAGTTGAATCGTTCGGAGTCGAAGCGGTAATAACCTCTTCAGATCTTCCTTCCGGCACAGACAGAATTGCCGGGGTCGCAAATAAACTTGATTATGATATAATTGTCAACATCCAGGGCGATGAACCTCTGATTAATGGAAAAATGATAGATGATGTCATCAAAATCCATGAGGACAACCTGGCCGAGATTGGTACATTGATGAAAAAGATAAATAAGATGGAAGAAATCTTCGATCCGAATATCGTAAAGGTTGTTGTGGACAATAATGGTTTTGCACTCTACTTTTCAAGGGCCCCGATACCATTTTACAGGGATGAGTTTCAGGGGCTGAAGGTTGCAGGCTGCGGGTTACAGGTTCAGAAGAGTGTGACAAATAATCCGGATTCAATCCCCGGGATCATAAACGTTTATAAACATATCGGCATTTACAGTTACAGAAAAGATGTCCTGCTGAGATTAACAGGCCTTCCTCAAAGCCGTCTGGAAAAGGCGGAAAAGCTGGAACAGCTCAGGGCTTTAGAGAACGGGGTGAGGATAAGGGTTATGGAAACTGAATATGAAACAATCGGGGTCGACACGCCCGAAGACCTGGGAAAGGTGGGGAAATGGCTAAGTACATATTCGTAACAGGCGGAGTATTATCGTCTCTCGGGAAGGGGATAGCGGCGTCGGCGGTAGGTGCGCTTCTTGAAGCTAAAGGTCTGAAGGTGACCATACAGAAGCTCGATCCGTATATAAATGTCGATCCGGGGACATTGAGCCCTTTTCAGCATGGAGAAGTGTTCGTGACTGATGATGGCGCAGAGACGGATCTCGATCTTGGTCATTATGAACGATTTACTTCAATCAGGCTGTCCCAGGAGAACAATTATACAACCGGCAAGATCTATTATAATGTGATCACCAAGGAGCGGCAGGGGGATTATCTCGGTGAGACAGTACAGGTTATCCCCCATATCACGGATGAGATCAAAAACGCCATAAAGAGTGTCAGCGGTGACAGGGATGTCGTGATCGTTGAAATAGGAGGCACGATCGGAGATATAGAGAGCCTCCCTTTTCTTGAAGCTATCAGACAGATGCGCTATGATGTAGGAAGGGATAATGTTCTTTACATTCATCTCACACTCGTCCCTTATATTGCGACTTCCGGAGAAATCAAGACAAAACCGACCCAGCATAGCGTGAGAGAACTCAGGGCAATCGGTATACAGCCGGACATCCTCCTCTGCAGGTGCGACAGGCCGATTCCTGATGATATCAAGAAAAAGATAGCGATACATTGTAATCTCGAGATTGATTCGGTGATATCCGCGATAGATGTAGAGACACTTTATGAAGTCCCTCTCGCACTTCATGACGAAGGGCTGGACAATATAATAGCCAAACAGTTTGGATTTGATACCTCCGAACCGGATCTCAATAAATGGAGAGACATTGTCAGAAAGGCCAGGGAACCCCGCAATGAGGTAACCATAGCAATTGTCGGCAAATATATCGGCCTCAAGGATTCCTATAAAAGCCTGGTTGAAGCATTAATTCATGGCGGTATTGCAAATGATACAAAAGTAATACTGAATTGGGCAGATTCGGAAGATATGGAGATACACGGGGTAGAAAAACCCCTGGGCGATGTTGATGGCATCCTGATACCCGGAGGATTCGGGTACCGGGGAATCGAGGGAAAAATTGAGGCAATAAGATTTGCAAGGGAAAAAAATATACCTTTTCTCGGTATTTGTCTCGGCATGCAATGTGCTGTTATTGAATTTGCCAGAAATGTATGCAGACTGAATGCAAACAGTTCGGAGTTCGATATCAATACAAAGGACCCTGTCATTTATCTGATGGAAAAATGGTATGACTTCAGAAAAGACAGGATAGAAGAAAGGACCGAGCACTCCGATATGGGTGGTACGATGCGTCTCGGTGCATATCCATGCACTCTTGAAAAAAATACAAATGCGTATAATGCATATGGGATTAAAGAGATTTCCGAAAGACACAGGCACAGGTATGAATTCAACAATGCATACAGGGAGATTCTGACCCGTAACGGGCTGAAAATAAGTGGTGTCAGCCCTGATGGAGAACTGGTGGAAATTATTGAAATTGAAGATCACCCGTGGTTTTTAGGATGCCAGTTTCACCCCGAATTCAAATCAAGGCCGACTGACCCGCATCCCATTTTCAGGGCATTTATAGAGGCCGCAATTAAGGAAAAGAGGGCCCTCTTTCCGTATCTTTCAAGAGATCCGGACAATAACACCGAAGACTGATCGAGATGCCGATAGAAGAATTTATTAAAAACAGGGATGAACTTCTGATTATTGCCGGGCCGTGCGTTATTGAATCAGAAGAAATCGTTTTTGAAACAGCAGAAAGACTGAGGACAATTTTTGGAAATCTCAACCTTCCTTTTATATTCAAGAGTTCATACGACAAGTCAAACAGGACATCAATAAACTCATATCGCGGGCCTGGAATAGAAAAGGGTTTACAAACGCTAAGCGATGTCAAATCCAGATACTCCATACCTGTACTCACGGATGTACATTCACCGCGGGAAGCAGGAATCGCAGCAGAAGTTGCAGATGTCCTTCAGATACCTGCCTTTCTTTGCAGACAGACGGACCTCATCGTGGCTGCATCTGAAACCGGTAAGGCCGTTAACATAAAAAAGGGGCAGTTTCTCGCCCCCTGGGATGTAAAAAATGTCATAGATAAATTTATATCAACCGGTAACCGCCGGCTGACCCTGACCGAAAGAGGGGTTTCATTCGGATATAACAATCTGGTAGTTGATTTCAGGGCATTTCCAATCATGAAGACGTATGGTTATCCTGTTATCTTTGATGTAACCCACAGTCTCCAGTTGCCCGGGGGCCAGGGGAGTTCATCCGGAGGACAGCGGGATTTCGCAGGAGCTCTTGCGGGTGCTGCTATAGCGGCGGGAGCAGATGGGTTATTCATGGAGGTTCATCCGGATCCCGACAAGGCATTATGTGACGGACCGAACATGATAAAACTCGATGAAGTTGAAGCTATGCTGAAAAGAATAACAAAAATACACAGGGCGGTAAAAACATGAGACAGAAAGACAATCTGCTTGATATAGCCAGAGATGTATTATCCGCTGAAGCTGAGGCCATTATAGCCCTTATTGCCAGACTGGACAGCAACTTTGAAAAAGCCGTTGAAACCATATTCTCAAGCAGTGGGAGGACGGTTGTTACGGGCATGGGCAAGTCGGGCCTGATCGGAAAGAAGATAGCCGCCACACTTTCATCTACGGGCACACCGACCATATTTCTGCATCCTGCTGAAGCAGGACACGGTGACCTTGGCATGGTAACTGCCGAAGACATAGTCATCGCAATCTCAAACAGCGGTGAAACGGATGAAATACTGAGACTCATTCCCTATATAAAACGGTTTAACGTTACTCTCATATCCATGACAAAACCGGGCTCTTCTCTGGCACGCACTTCCGACATGCTCCTTGATGTATCCGTGAAGGGTGAAGCGTGTCCCATCGAAATTGTGCCGACCTCTTCTACGACGGCTGCGCTTGCCATGGGCGACGCACTTGCAGTCGCACTGCTGACACGAAAAGGATTCCGGGAAGAAGATTTTGCAATCTTTCATCCGAACGGTTCCCTGGGCAAAAAACTGCTTGTGAGGGTGGAGGACCTCATGCATTCAGGTGAGAGCATTCCCATAGTCAATGTGAATGCGCCCATGACGGATACCACATTGGAAATGTCATCCAAGATGCTCGGAATGACCGTTGTCTGTGATGATAACGGGTTGATTGCAGGGATCATTACAGACGGTGATGTCAGGCGCGGACTGCATAAATGGGGAGCAAAGCTTTTTGAGATGAGGGCCGGCGAGGTAATGTTGAGAAAACCGAAATCAATATCCGGGGATATCCTCGCTGCCAAGGCTTTGTCGATCATGGAGGAACACTCCATCACATCACTCATCGTCCCCGATGAAAACAATCGCCCGGCCGGTGTCATCCACCTGCACGATATCCTGAAAAACGGAATCGCTTAAGATTTTCCTCAGCCTTCCATTTAACGCAATTGTATGATATAATCTTAATAAGTATGACTTTTATAAATGATATAAAATGTCTTCGGGTCTTCAATCAGACCACAGAAGGTTTTATTGTAAGGAATTTTTATGATTAAATGCGCAATAGATAAGATTTCAAAGATGAAATCATGGCGGCTCGTTTTTATAATTATATTCTTTGCCGAGATACTCACGGCTGTCATGAATATAATGATGAGCCATATTGTCTGGCAGCGTATTTCTGTTGAACGCATAGGGATAGGTGCTTTAAATGCATTTGTTGTTTCTTTAATCCTTGCGCCCATATTCATATATCTTGTCAGGTACTCGGAAAGAATCCGCTTTGAAAAAGAATCCCTCTCCGATGAAATCGCTAAGAGAATAGCCGTGGAGCATGCACTTCGCGAAAGCGTCAAACGTCATCTGACACTGCTTGAAATAATCCCGTACGGCATTGAGGAAAATGATCTGTCCGGGACAATCATATTCAGTAACCCCGCTCATCATAAAATGCTTGGATATAATTATGGAGAGTTTCTGGGGGAAAAGATCTGGGACTTGCAGTCTTCAGAAAGTGATAGAGACGAATTGCGAACATATTATCAGCATCTGGTCAGGGAGCAGCCGCAGCCGGCCCCGTTCTTCACCAGGAGTCGCACGAAGGACGGAAGAATTATAGATTTACGCGTTGACTGGGACTACAGGCGCGATGATTACGGAAAACTTACAGGATTTATCTCGGTTATTACAGATATAACAGAACAGAAAAAGTCCGAGGAGATGCTCGTCAAGGCAAAGGAAGACTGGGAGGACTGTTTTAATACAATCAATGAGGCTATTACAATCCATGACATGGACTTCAATATCATCAGGGCAAACAGGGCAGCAGAAGAACTCTTAGGGCTGCCGCTCCTGAGTATCAAGAAGCAGAAGTGCTTTAAATCATACCACGGAACTGAATGCCCTCCCAACAGGTGCCCCAGATGTCTGTCTCTGAAAAGCGGCAAGCCATCGGTTATGGAAATCTTCGAGCCGTACATGAACAGGTTTATTGAAATCAAGGTGCTTCCACGTCTGGACAAAGATAATAATATTATTGGTTTAATACATGTTGTCAAGGATGTGACCGAGCAGAAAAAACTGCAAAATCAGCTCAGGCAGTCCCAGAAGATGGAGGTGGTCGGCCAGCTTGCCGGAGGGATAGCTCATGATTTCAACAACATTCTGACCGCAATTATGGGTTTCAGCTATGTATTGCAGCAAAAGATGGACGATAACGACCCGGAAAAGAGGAATGTCGAAAACATACTGGCTTCAGCAGAGAGGGCATCAAATCTGATAAAAAGTCTTCTTGCCTTCAGCAGAAAGCAGATAATGAACCCTGTACCGGCAGGGATAAATGACATAATTGAAAATATTAAAAGACTTCTGGCGAGTCTGATTGGTGAGGACATTGAAATAAAGATCATGCTTTCGGATGAAGATATGACCATTAATGCCGATATCGGACAGATAGAGCAGGTGCTGCTGAATCTTGCAACAAATGCAAGGGATGCAATGCCTGAAGGTGGTACCCTGGCCATCCGCACTCAGTCGCAGGAGTTTACCGGCAAAGATGTTGGGACGCACGGATTCGGTCAGCCCGGCAGATATGCAGTTATAGAAGTTGCCGATACAGGTATGGGCATGGATAGAGATACGATGGAGAAGATATTTGAGCCCTTCTTTACAACAAAGGAGTCAGGCAGAGGTACCGGACTTGGACTTGCAATGGTTTATGGAATAATCAGACAGCATAATGGATATGTCCATGTATACAGTGAGCCGGGTCAAGGCACGACTTTCAGGATCCATCTGCCTTTAATAAAAACAATTCGGCCTGCAGACAACGAAAAAAGAAAAGAAACAGAAACACCGAGAGGTGGCATTGAAACGATTCTTCTTGCCGAAGATGATGAGCTTGTAAGAATGATCTCAAAGTCTATTCTCCAGGATTCTGGCTATAAAGTGATAGAGGCGGTTGATGGAGAAGATGCTCTTATGAAATTCTCGGAAAATATGGAAAATGTGGATCTTCTTATATCCGATGTGATTATGCCGAAGAAAAACGGTGTCGATATGTGGAAACAAGCGCTAATAATGAAACCGGACGTCAAATGCCTTTTCATGAGCGGATATCCCGGGGGTGTCCTTCAGGATAAAGGGTTGAGCAAAGAAAAATTCCATTTTGTAGGCAAACCGGTTCAACATGAAATACTGCTGAAAAAAGTAAGAGAAATAATGGATTCCTGAATCTTTTCCCCGTGGCAGGCATACAATTAATGAATACTCTGGGATGTATTTTAGGTTTTGACCGGCACTGCAGACGGATACACCCCGGAGGTAGATGCAGACAAGCTGCAGGGAATCTTCATTTTCACACATTTTTCACATTCATTTTATTAAAATAGAGTTAACTGTTCTGATAAAATAAATCACGCAAAAGTAAATACAATATTATTAAGGAGAATACACTATGAGATTCAGGGGCATAATTCTTGGCGCTATAACTGTAATCGGGGTCTTCCTGATTGTTCTGAGCCAGCAGAACAGGGACACATTACGGAAGGCAGTCGTAGACCTCGAGGCCCCTGAGTTCAGCCTTTTAAACAGGGACGGAACAGAGATTAAACTCTCGCAGTTCAGGGGCAAGACCGTCTTCGTTCATTTCTGGGCTTCGTGGTGCAAGGAATGCAGAGAAGAAATGCCTGCAATCCAGGCTCTCTATAACAGGAAAAAAGACAATCCTGATTTCATTTTTATCAGCGTGATATATCGTGAAGATCCTGCCAAGTCAAAGCAGTGGCTCGACAAAAACAAGTTCAATATCCCTATATATATTGACAGGAATGCCAAAATGGCAAAAGATTATGGACTTACAGGTGTACCTGAAACATTTATAATTGCCCCCGGAGGTATGTTGAAGAAAAGGATTATCGGTCCGGGACAGTGGGATAAAATATAAACCAGGGGGGATAACCCGGACAACTTTTCCGGCTACGCATGGGGTATTCCTTCAATAATCCTTCTTGCCGGCACAGGTCTTTACCTGATTCTGCGGCTCGGCTTCATACTCGTTTATCCTTGCCGTAATCCCTTATGTACTTCAGGCATAGTTTATAACCATCAGGATTTCCGACATCGAAGACCATCCCGGGCAGGCGAACGCCGAGGAGACCCTTTTCCTTCAACATGAGAGAGCGGACGGGGACATCGGTAAACTCCGCCTCCGCAATGCTCGCGCAGGCACGCTCGATATAATCAAAAATATGCGGTCCGGAAATTGCTATCCCGCAGGTACGCAGTTCTCCCTTAAATCGTGGCACAAAATGCCCCTGTCCTTTTGGATGAAACCGTTCTATGCGATACACATTATCACGTACTGGCGTCAGGTCTACCCTTCCGGAATTGCCGATACCGGCAGCATATTGTTCTTTAACTTCCATAAGAGCGGCAACATCCTCCCGGTAATATTCATAGACGCTTTTTAACCGCTTCAGTGCACCGGGTGCCGGGGAATAGATGTTGTCCGGGTAATGGATCGCAAGAGAATGAGCGTTAACGATATCCCGTGCATAAGAGATAGCATCTGATTCACCTTTGGGCTCCTGCTGATACAGGTATGTTATCGTGCACTTCTTTTCGATGTTCTCCCATTGCGCAAGGGCATCAGGAAACAATTCTCCTGCGAATGCCCTGTCCTCAAAATACCTGCGGATGATCTCTTTCTTCTTGCTGATAATAATTATTATATTTTGGATACCGGCAGAAAGCCCTTCTTCTACTGTGTACTGAATAGGCGGTTTGGTCCCGAGTGGAAGCATTTCTTTTGGCACTTCGGGATTCACGGATTGCATTCTCGTACCGAGCCCGGCGGCGGGGATGACAAGAAAGCGGGGCTCGTCTCCCATCAGATAGCGAACTCCATCAGGTCTTCTGCGAGTAAAACATCTCCGCCGAATACGGCCCTGCACTCAGTCAATCTGATATGGTCAGGATACGGAGATGGATAAATATGGGAGAGGAGGATCTTTTTGACCCCCGCCCTTTCTGCAATAAGACCGCACTCTGTTGAATCAAGATGCCCGGGGACTTTGAGTTTATCAGGATATGAGCAGTCAATAACAAGCAGATCGGCTCCCAATGAGAACTTGATAAGTTCTTCATCGAAATCACAGTCTCCTGTCATTACAACCGACTTCCCCTCCTCTTCAAATCTGAAGGCTATGCTGTTGTCCGAATGGACGGTTTTTACTGCAAATACATTGAGATTTCCGATATCCATCTTTTCATCGATTTCCGACAAATTAATCGAAAAACTCCGGGGTTTTCTTATGACAGAGGATACGCATCTTTCATAAAACTGTTTTATGCCATCCGGTCCGATGATGCTGATATCCCTCGTCCTTTCATAGCCGGGGGTTGCGGCAAGGGCATGAATGAAGGGGACAAGACCGGAAACATGATCCGGATGTGTATGCGTAATAAAGAGCGCATCGATATCCTTATAGCTCTTCCCGGCTTTAAGGAGTTGCAGGAGAGTCCCGCTTCCGCAATCAACAATTAACCTCTTCCCTCCGCCTTCCAGATAGTATCCCGGCGCATTTCTTTTCAGTGAAGGGACACATGTCCCGCTCCCCAGAACAATCAACTTCATCACATGATTATATCAAATCATACCTGTCTGAAATAAAAAATATAACCCGGCTGAAAGCCTCATATGGAGTACTATAGAAAAAAAGGATTGCAGTGGAACGATTATCCGGCTGCCTCTTCCGGTACCTCGGGCGAATACTTGAATCCCTTTGAAACAAATGCCATTATACTGAAGATCAGGAAAGACACAATACCCCATATCAGACCTGCAACTACTCCGACATCAATGATCCCCCTCCATGGCTGGTGTATAAGATGGACAAGCAAAATCAGGATAATAATCCCTGTTGTCAATGATATGGATACTATCTTTCTCCTCCTGGTCGCATGGAAATAGCCCATGCAAAACAGTGGTGCCAGAAGGGAACGGAGAAGACTCGGGTGATCCTTAAGATATTTGGCGCGGGCAGCAGCGCGAGGAGAGAATCTCTGCTGGAACCCCCTGTAACCCTCCCCATAAATCATAAATACAAGTATCAGACCGAGTGCTACCCAGTGGTACCAGGTGAAATCATAAGACATGGCGGCGGCTGCACGCGCTGAAAGACGGTAAACGGCGCTTCCGAGCAGTAATAAAATACCTGCAACACCCCAAACAACTCCAATTGCTCCTATCATTATAAATAAGCACTCCCTTGCAATTTTGACTGATCCGAACTAAGGCTACATATAAATTATACAGAAGACCATGCAAATATTCCAACATAACAAAATTGGCGGTAGTAAAAAACAACTGACGACTATCACATATCAATGGATTCCCAATCCATAGACATCGTGTATTTCAATTAATTTCATTGACTACAGCTATATCTGAGTGTAAACTTTTAGTTATCCCGTAAAACCACACTAAACATAAGGAGGGCGTGAAATGAAACTGAGCCCACAGGTAAAAGTAAATGATCTTATCAATAAATATCCCTTTATCAAGGATTTTCTTATCAGCCTGGATCCCCATTTCCAGGCCCTCGACAATCCCCTGATACGGAAAACGTTGGGACGATTCGCCACGCTGGGCAAGGCGGCGATGCTCGGCGGCGTCGAGATCTCCACCCTTCTCTCCGGAATTGCCGGTGAAATACGGAAAAAGACCGGGCAGGTTGTGGAGATCGAGGGGATAGAACAGGAAGAGGCACTTGCCGACCCCGAACAGCGTATCGAGGTTCTCAAGGAGATCATCAGGGATCTGCACAGGGGAGAAGATATCAAGGTTCTCAAGCAGAGGTTCCTTACACTTATCAGGGATGTTGCGCCCTCCGAGATCGCCAACATGGAGCAACGGCTTATTGACGAAGGCATGCCTGAGGAAGAAGTGAAGCGTCTCTGCGACGTCCATGTCGAGGTGTTCAGGGAGTCGCTGGAGGACAAAGTGGTTCCAGGTCTTCCGGCCGGACACCCGGTGCATACCTACATGCTCGAAAACCGGTCCGCCGAGATATTCATACGAAAGATGCAGGCGATCCATGATATCCGGAAGGAGAAAGAGCAGCTTCTTACCCTGCTTGAGCATCTGTCCTCTATCGATCTCCACTACACGAGGATAGAAAACCAGCTCTTCCCCATCCTTGAGGCCCACGGCATATCCGGGCCGTCAAAGGTCATGTGGGCGCTCCATGATGATATACGGAAGATGCTCAAAGACACAAAGGAATCTGCCGGGAAAGGAACGGCCAGCATTGAGAATCTGAGGAAACTTATTCAGGCCCTGAATGACATGATCTATAAAGAGGAACATATCCTCTTCCCGATGGCCCTCGATACACTCGGAGAAAGCGACTGGGTCAAGGTGAGCGAAGGCGAAGAGGAAATCGGGTATGCCTGGATAGAACCGCCCGAAAAATGGACGCCGTCTGAAGAAACGTATCAGGAACAACTCCCCGCCGAAAAGGTCGGAAGTATCACCCTCGATACCGGGCTCCTCACTGTGGAGCAGATCAACCTGTTGCTTACACATCTCCCGGTTGACATATCCTTTGTTGATGAACATGATAAGGTCTCATATTATTCAAATACAGCAGACCGGATATTCCCCCGGAGCCCGGGTATTATCGGCCGGAAGGTGCAAAACTGCCATCCCCCTAAGAGTGTTCACATGGTTGAAAGGATTTTGGAAGAGTTCAGGGCCGGGAACAGGGACACGGCCGAGTTCTGGATACAGATGAAGGGAAGGTTCCTGCATATACGGTATATTGCCGTGCGCGATAACCAGGGCAATTACAAAGGCACGATAGAAGTAAGTCAGGATGTAACATCGATACGCGGCCTCGAAGGTGAGAACCGCCTTATAAATTGGGAATAACCTGGCAGTCGTCCACTGCCTCCTGCGCTTCTGCAGGAGAAATCGGGACCTGACTTTGAATTTTAATAAAAAAACGGCAGTCCTGAGTTTTAATGTCCGGGGTCCGAAGTTAAAAGGCCTTAAAGCGTAAAGAGTGAGGCTGAGACTCAGGTAAAAGTTGTGGAGTAGTTTGCCGCCAAACAGGGTTTGCATGGGTGTATAATGAACATACAATGAGTAGGGAGGTGGATGATGATACCGGCAAATGTTGATCTTGGGAAGGAGCAGGAAGCGGCACTTTCCCGTCCTCCGAGAAAATACGGACTGATGGCCAGTCTCTTATTCCGGGGGATGGACACCTTTTACGGCAAGGAGTTGTCGTGGGGGAAGATACGGCTCCTTGAGATACTTGCCCGCATTCCCTATCAGGCATGGGAGATCAGGCAATACAAAAAGATGAACAGCCGGTTTACCGACCCCGACGCTGTTGCCTTTGCGGAAGATGTTGTCGGCTGGAGCCGCGAGGCACAGGACAGCGAGTTCTGGCACCTCAGGGTCGTGGACGAAAAGATAAAACAGGACAATGTCCAACTCCACTGGTTTAAGGACCGTGTCATGCCTTCTATAACTGCATTTAAATACAGTATCTTCTCGCGCATACTTGCCTTCATAAGTATCAGGACAGCATTTATGCTTAACGCCGATTTTGAGGACCATGCCGAGCACGAGTATATGACTTTTGCAAAGGAACATCCGGAACTCGACGAGCAACCGGCAATGTCCGAAGTCATTACCCGATACCGGGGTGACCTGAAGACATGGGGCGATGTTATGCGCTTTATCGGTCTTGAAGAGCGGGACCACATGAACAACAGCCTCAGGCGGCTGGGCCGTGTATCAGAAATCGTGCCGATCATGGGAGATGATCGGTAAGCCGGCATGGAAGTAAAAGGAAAGGCTATGATAAAGCGGTTCAAAGTTAAAAGGCAGTGAACCATAAAGTGTGAAGCGGGAAAGCGGCGAAGAGGAATCCTGTTTATCATGTCAAAAAATCTTCATCCGTGAATATCCGTTCAAGTCCGCGGCTGAGTTTATTTTTTCCCGCCATACATCGTAAATATCCCGTATTTGTAATAACAGTCGACAATTCCGAACCCGATTTCTTTCATTGCGCTTAACTGATCCTCAAGTGTATCCGGCTTATTCTCATCCGCCTCCTTATACCGGTCTATTATTTCTCTCGACGGCTCTCCTTTTTTGCCGAGCATTGATTTCTTTTTATCCATCCATTCTTCCCATATCTGCATATACCATTGATCAATCGTATCATCGGCAGCGCGCACGACATCGATATTCATGAAGTGCCCTCCTTCGTTAAGGTGCGCATAGATCAATTTGAACATTGCCCTTTTCTCAGTCATGGACAAATGATGTATGGCAAGGGACGAAATGATGAAGTCATAATCTTCTCCCGGCATATCCTTTCCGTGCATCTCCTGAAAGCTTGCTTTTATAAATGTAATGTTCCTGCGGCCTCCGAGGCGCTCCTTTGCTTTGGCGAGCATGTCCCCGGATGCGTCAACCAGGGTTGCCGATATATTATTATCAACCGTCAACAGTTCACCCGTGATAACACCGTCCCCGCAGCCAAGGTCCAGGACCTTCGTCTTTTCCCTGTTTCCGTGAAAGTGTGTATAAAACGATTTCATGAGGTCGAACATTCTTTTCCGCTCTACGATATAAATATCGGCGTTGTCCCTGTACAGCTGAGTAAACTCCTTTTTTGCCCAGTTTGATCTGTCAAATTCCGTCATGTTTTTCTCCTTATTTTTTCCTTTTCCATTCCCTCTCTGGCAAGACAGAGGGCTGTCATGTCGTCTGCCCTGGCATAAATCAATCGAAACAGGGCCGGACTTCTCTTAACCGGGTTACCTATATTTATTGAATATACATAATATTATAATTGACAGATCAGTATTTTTAGTTATCATTTGTTTGCAATAGTATTATAATAATAAAATGGAATCCAGGAGATTCGACCCAAAAAAACTCGATAAGCTGAACAACCCCGATAGGCTCAGCTATCTGGATCCCGGTCTGATCTGGGACTCGGTTGGACTGCACTCCCCCAAAACCATTATCGATATAGGTGCAGGTACGGGTTTCTTTGCGTTCATCTTTGCCGGAAAAATGGACAAGGGAAAGATTTACGCGTGCGACATTTCGGATGTAATGATTGAATGGATAACAGAGCATACCCCGGCTGATATAAAAGAGTCGGTCGTACCCTTAAAGATGGAGGAAAACTCCCTCCCGTTGAATGACGGCATAGCCGACCTGGTGTACATGATAAACCTTCACCATGAGCTGGAGCAGCCGGTCAAGCTTATCGTCGAGGCATGCCGGCTCCTGGAGGTGGGAGGGATGCTTGCAATCATAGACTGGAAGAAAGAGGAAACCCCGGAAGGACCTCCTGTCTCAATAAGGGTATCAGAAGAAACTATTGAACACCAGATGCAGGGCGGTGGGTTCGGAAAGATCAGGAAATACGGGATACTGCCATATCACCACTTTCTTGTAGGCGAGAAAACAAGATACGGCTGCAAGACGTAATATTATTAAGCATTCAAATAACATTGATCTTCCCAGTGGCTCTGCCTGTCTGCATGCGGCACGCACAGGCAGGCCGCCGGTAATCTAATGCAGGGAACTTTGCATTATTATATTCGCTCACATCCGTTCGCTATTCATTTAAGCAATAGCGCATAGAGAAAACGGTCCAAACTTTCATGACCGATCGCTGAATGATTTTCCATCACTCAATATCGATCATGCGTTTTCCGATGAGGTTCAGCTTATACTTACGTATTATTGCCGGAGGGATGAGATGACCGCCGGGGCTTTTGAAAGACAGGGCGTCAAACGGGCACTGGACAATGCAGGCGCCGCACCGGACACACCTGTTGCTGCGCGGCATTGATGCCGTATGAGTTGATGTATCCACATCGAAACAGTTTCTGGGGCAAACCTCCAGACACAATCCTGCACCTCTGCATTTCCCCTTGTTCAGGACGACATCCAATAGTCTGTCATCATGCAACCCGCTCTTGAATACGGGAGTGCTGCCCGTTAGATCAAGGCTGATTATAAGCAGGACAACCAGTGAAGCAAAGCCCCATCGGAGGATGTAGCCCCATGACCCATCGCCTTCCATGCTGCTGTAGATGACGAGTAAGACCATAAAGACCATCCATATTGCAAGCGGTATGCGTCCGATGTCAAAGACCACCGTATATTTACTGAACGAAGTTCTCTTCTTTTTTGGGTTGAGCCATATCGAGTAAAGAGGAAATAACAGGAAAATGAAGAGAGAAACTGACCAGATGAGAACTGTTAATGAGGCCAGCATCTCCGGCCAGAACAGATACGAAATCGCAGCCGCGATTACTGAAAACGGGAATGCCCACATGACGGCCATCTCGACTCTCTGGAGAAGAGTGAAGCGCACCTGCCGCATAATGGGTGTCTTGGTGAAATCTTTGTTTAAAAATATGGGAATATCCTTTGCGTAAACGGGTCCCCAGATAACTTTCCATCCTGTCTTTTTTTGTATGGCCCTCTCTTCGATACCCGTTGCAGCGAGCTGGGGGAGGACTACATTCCTGTGGTCAACAACCTCTTCTATGCCGCTGGTCTTGAGTACCGATATAACGCTGTGATGTGTAAGATGGCCTCCTGCAGAACCACACCACACGTTATGCCCCCTGCTGTTGGCAACGAGGAGATAACAGTCCATTCCCCTTAATGCCATCTTTACCCTCTCTACTGTAAGATGATAATTGCAGGTCAGGAAGACAGGCGAATTGCTGTCCGGATTGCCTATTATATGCAGACCTGTCTTGCAGGGGAACGGGATTACCCTCAATAAAGTTTCAACGATGTTTACAATGATGAATTTGAAAAGATTCATGGCCGCCCTTCGACAGGTTTCTGTGCTGCTAATTCAAGGAAGCTCCCCAGATTGCCCAATCTTGCCGATTTGATCATGAATCCATTTTCAGCGATCATCTCAGGCAGATTTTTAATAGCCCTTGTAGTGTTCTGTGTGACGATATATGTAATTATGAGAAGGGGGATTCTGATAAGTAAATGAAGTATTCTCTTTGAAATACTGCCGGGTGTCACTTCGTCGGCAATGAGGAGGAGTCCCCCTGCTTTCAATATCCTCTTTGTCTCTTTAAGTGTATATTTTAACTCATCTTCGGTCAATTCGGAGAAACAGAGTCCGCTCATAACTATATCATAGGTATCTGATTCTTCGCCCCCGAGCTCAGCTATACCCATCTCAAAAAACTGCACATTTTGTTCAAGCCCCTCTTCTACGGCACGCTTTCTTGCAATCTCCAGCATCCGTGGATTAATATCGATCCCTTTCACCCTTGCCCCATTCCGGGCGGCCCTGAGTGTCAATGCCCCTGTTCCACAGCCAATGTCAAGCACATCCTGTCCATTTATTATACTGGATACGATACGGTCATAAGCCGGATCAATTTTACCGAGCGTGAGGATGCGGATTCCCATGTCATATCTTTCAGGTGCAGATTCAAGGAGTTTCATCAGAATATATGTGCTCATTCATTTGCCTCCTGAAGAATAATAATAGACCCTGTCACTATAACTGATGTATTAAAGTAAATCGTTCCTGTATTTTCAATCTTACTCTTTTTTTTCGTCTCTTTCCTTAAAGACCTCTTTGGCCTTAAACATGCCGTTTAATGCGGCGGGGAAACCAGCGTATATCGCCATCTGCATGATAACCTCTACAATCTCCTCACGTGTACAGCCTACATTCAAAGCTGCATTGATATGGACCTTCAGCTGGGGCGCAGCATTGCCCAGGGCTGTAAGCGCCGCAACCGTGGCAATCTCCCTTGATTTCAGATCCAGTCCCGGCCGCGAATAGATATCGCCAAAGGGAAATTCAATAGTATAGCGCCCTAAATCCGGCGCAATATCTTTCAGGCTTTCAATCACCCTTTCACCGGCTTCGCCATCGATCTCCTTCAGCTTTTCCCAGCCCCGCCTGTAACGATCCTGTTCCATTGCTATCCTCCTTTCGTTTGCTTCCATGTATTTTCTACGATCATACTTTTTCCTTAAAGACTATTCAGAGTCTGTTATAAATGTCTTTTTGTCGTCATGTCCAATGCCATTTCACCATCATAAACAAAGAAGAACTCATCATCCTGTCATTTCACACGGATAACCAGATTATAGATAAAAGACAGATATTTTTTAAGCCGTAGATTTACACGGATGGATACAGATTAAATATTCCACAAAAATCTGTGTAAATCCGCGCAGATCCGTGGCGAAATAATTTTTATTTTTTCTCAGTGCCATCTATGGCTTAATTTGTGAAGTTCATTTTTTCACCTTCAGGTATTTCATCCGAATATTCATCGGTATAAGACCCTCTCCCTGTGACCTTGCAGGCAGTGCCTTTTTAATCTCAGATGTGATGTACTCAACATCATCTGATTTTGCCGCAAGTTCCTTTGCCTTTTTATCAAAGGCAATTATATAGTCCTTCATGTCCACGACATCCTTCTTGCTCGAAACCGGCCCGTGTCCGGGGATAATGGTCTCCACATCAAGGGACATAATGTAGTCAAGCACCTTTACCCAGCCTTCTATATCCCCATCTGCCATAAACGGATGGTAATCCGTAAACAGGATTTCTCCTGTAAACAGTA
>BDTO01000013.1 GCA_002897855.1 bacterium BMS3Bbin05 | reverse complement strand
GGGTGCTGTGGCTGCTGGGCGAGAAAAACTCCCGGCTACCCGATTATATTTGTATATTATTTTTTGTCATTAGAAACACCTGATTGTTTATTTATAATCCCTTCTTTTGTATTAAATATTTGCGCATATGCCGGAGCTGAACTAAGATCGCCCTGCGGCATAATAATTCCACCATAGGTATTATACTTATCATAATCGCTTTGTCCGGAATTCAATTCTTCAGGCAGGCTTCGCTTGAGATATTTACAGACAACCAACTTTCCTTTTTTATCTCTTTTTAATTTTGCTTTTGAGATATCCTCAAATTCAAATACATACGTCCCAAGCTGGACGCCTTTATTGTTTTCCAGTTTGACAGGAGAAACCAATAAAAAAAACCGGCCGTTTTCTTCAACCAGGCTTGAGCCGGTGAGCCGTATATAATCGAGATTGGCGGCATCGTCATAATCTATAAGATTACCCGCGTATTTCCATGTCCTTCCATGGTCGAACGTAGCCAGTAAAAACAGTTTATCATGCTTGACATCCGGCCCCGTGAATCCCGATAAACTTAAATATAGAACCCCGTCATTATACAAAGAACCAGGTTCGGAATATGCTTTAGCCTCAGGCCAGGATATAATCTCATTAAGATTATGTTCTGCTTTATATGGCGCCAGAGGCAGCTTTCCAGCGCCGAACAGTATTACCTCTTTTGCAGAAGCCAGTTCTTCCGGTGTTTTGGCGTATTTATAGGCAATCCACATATATTGAGGAACTCTGATAAGATTTCCTTTTGCACGCACGGGAAATCTGAAATAGGGCTTGGGTATGGCAAAATACTTGTGCCAGAAAAGTTTCCATTCTCTGCCCGGGTCGTCCGGATCATGCACTAATGTAGGAACTTCATTCCACCAAACACCTTTGATGGTTTTTCCATTTATGGTAACGGTGGCTTCGGCTGAGGAATTAAGCTCTGATATGAATTCCCATGTTTTTCCATGATCCGTGCTTTTAGCCAGATGAGTAGCAATAGTTTTGGGGATAGGAAGTAGTTTTCTTCTGTCATTAGGAGATTCTAATGCTGAATATACCAGCCATCCGACGGAACCATTTTGATTATATTCAATTGCGGGGTCGTATACTCCTTTATTGGCAGTTTCACCGACAATGGTAATTCTCTCGTAGTTATTGCTGCGTGCCTGTCCGAATGTTGAACCGGTAAGTAACTGCATCAAGAAAACACTTGTAATCAGTGTTAATAATACTTTAATACTGCTATTTTGTTTTTTCATTTAGGCTATCTCAGTATCATTTTGTGAAACGTGTAGACCCCTCAATGCACTCAAGGGCGAAAAGCCCGTAAAGGAGTTCTGTTTAATGTTGAAATATTAAGAAATCTGTAGCGTTCCTCCGGCCGGTACCTGTATTACCAGGCTGACGGCTAAGGTGTAATTTCCATAACGGCATCGCTTAGTTGTTTCATCACGAGAGGCTTGGCCGATTGAAAAATACCAAGGTGTCCACCGTTAAAGGTGATGAAATCCACGTCCATTCCCTCTTGCTTCAAATTCCGGACCGTAAGTTCACCCTGCCGAAAGCCGATCACCTGGTCCGTTCTCCCGTGGAAGGCTATTGTCCTCGCCACATCGCTATTAGATTCAGCTTTGTCTGTTATCAGTCCATTGGGCAATCTGCCTGAGAGGGGAAATAAGTATGAGAACTGCTCCCCGTGATAGGCAGCCAGGTAATACGCAATGCCGGCGCCACTGGAAAACCCGAGGACGATGGGTTTGCCCTTTGTGGGGAAACGTTCCAGAAATACCGGTACTGCATCCGCAAGGGCGTTACCGCATTTGCGCAGGCCGTTGGCGTCCATTGGCCATCCGCGTCCACCCCATCTCCCGCCGGGGAAATCCATGATGCCCTTCAAGACAACAAAACGTGCAGGCTGGTCAAATTTATTCAGCAATGTATCAAAAAACTTCTTCGGAGTATCTCCCTGGCCGTGAAGTGTTATGATCATCGGCAATGTATCGGATGAACTGCCATTTCCGGTAATTCTGACGATATACTCAAACTCCTGCTCCGAGTGAGGCCCCTTAACTGTAGCAGGCAGGTTCCACCAGTAGATTGCTCCTGCGATCAGCAAAACCAATATCAATGCTGCCAGTTTTTTCATAGCGGTCATACTCCTTGTTTATTCTGTAAAAGCACAAAGCAACAAAAAAAGAGGTGATACCCCGGGCACTCCGGATGGCCCATGTTTTTGTCTTTACCATCTGAAACCGGTACTCCCCCTCAATACTATGTGCTGTGTGGAGGGTTGCCAGGTCTGCTCCGGGAATTATTTTAGCATATTCGGGGTGTTTCCAAATTTATTTTTCTAATCAAGGTGTGATTGCCGCATTGAAGGTAATTGATGCCAAAATCGAATTCGTCTCCCTTTAATGTAGGGAATCTCCGGGATGAGCTTCTCATATTCCTGGCGAACCTCTCTCTGCAGCGTGTTGGTGAATTCCTTGCCATAGCGTGAGACAAGCGAGGCATTTATCAACGCAGAGGTCCTGCCAAAATCCTTCAGGAGCTTCTCTTTGCGTGCGCTGTAATAGCCCATTATTTGACTTGGCATTTCAATTCGTGGTCAATCCGCCATCAACGGCCAAGATCGCTCCTGTAATCCAACGAGCTTGATCCGACGCGAGGAACACGGCAGCCCCTGAAACGTCATCCGGTTCGCCGATGCGGCCAAGAGGGTAAATGGTTTTGATCATTTCAGCAAATTTTGTCTTGCCTTCTTCAGTAAGTCTGTTGACATTGGCCTGTACCAACGGTGTATTCACGGTTCCCGGCGCGATTGCATTTACTCGTATTCCATGCGGCCCTGCTTCAAAGGCAAGCGCTTTGGTAAAAGCGTCTATTGCTCCCTTGGTTAATGAATACGCCGTCGACGGTCTCCCTGGCAACATCCGATGTGAAAAGTAGGACGAGATATTTATCACCGCGCCTTTTCTATCTGCAAGAGCGCCAAAAAGCAGTTGCGTTAGAATATATGGAGCTTTCACATTCAAATTCAGGTGCAGATCCAAATCGGCTTCATTTGTCTCAATGAATGGGCTGAAACGTGCAATACCTGCGTTATTGACCAATACATCTATTCCCGGCCAGATATTGAGAATGTCTTCAGCGGTTTTATTGACTGCCTGCGAATCCGACAAATCCGCCGATAAAAATTTAACATCCACGCCAAGCGATGAGAGAGTTGATGCTGACTTCTCCAGCTTTCGTTCGTCTCTGGCCACAAGAAAAATGCTTGCGCCGTTTTGCGCAAAGGCATTAGCAATTCCAAAACCAATACCAGCACTCCCACCGGTAATCACAGCCCTTTTATTTGATAACACAGTAACCTCCTGTTTTTCAGCCTAACGCCGCTGATGAGGAGCGCCCGAAGGGCATCTGATCCATCCGCTGGTTGTGAGGCGCTTTGCGCCGAGCAAACAGTGGCTGCTCCTCGACAACGCTCCACATAAGCTGCGGGGTAGCGTGAACTACTGATAAACAAATTATACCAGAAATAAGGTTTCAAGAAAAGATAAAATATGCCGATACTACACCCCGTCAGTCTTCATGTGGTTGTTAGGCTATCTCAGTCTCATTTTGTGAAATGTGTAGACCTGACCCTTTCGTCTCTCGGAAAGATCCTGATATTTCTTATAGCAGTGATTTTGCCTGGAAAAAGCCACACTTAAAGGCTTGAAATGGTCTGTTTATGGGGTAATAGTTTTATGTATTCAGTAAGTTAGCTTGGTCCGACACCGGTGGGCTATATTTCGTGAAGTCCTGCCGTTAGTTGATATCGCAAAATTTTATGCTAATTCATCGCACAGCTTGCCATTTTTATCAGTGGCATTGTTAGAAAACGGACAACTTCAAAAACAGCTGAAAGCATTGCCTGGCTGGGCGGAAGAAATGCTTGTAGATTACATTTGAATTTTGCACAGGAAAGAAAGAACCGGACAGCAATTAATATCCTTAAAAAGACCGGCACCTTTTTAAGTCGCCGGTCTTGATTGGCGAGCAATCACAATGTCCGTTACATCCGTTTAATCGACCCGCGCCATGCCTCTTACTGCCAGCTTCCTGTCGTGGTGACAGCGTATGAGTTTTTACCCGCTGCCACTGTGGAGGATGGGTTCATGGCCGTCAGGTGGCCATCCGTGCCGATGGTGTATTGCGACACGGTGCTGCTGTTGCTTTGGCCGTTCACCACATAGGCGTACCGGCTGTTCGGGTCAATGGTGACTGAGAGGGGCTTACCCCCCGCCGCGACCTTGCCGGTGTATTTCAAACGGCCGGTGGTGGCATCCACGGCATAGGTCGAAACGCTACTGTCATCCTTATTGGCGACATAGGCAAAGCGTGGAAAGACGAGAGCCGCACTGGGGGGGTGTTGTGCCGGGCGCACCGCCTCCGCCCCCGCCACAAGCGGTGATCAGGGCCAGGATCGAGATGGCCAGGGCCCATTTGATGTGTTGTATTTTCATTGATCTACTCCCCTTCATTAATTAGAGTCTGTGTATAAAGTCAGTCTCTCTATCTGTCATTCCGGCAGTCCTTAAGCCGGAATCTATTCTTTTCAATAAGTTCCGGATGCCCCGAACGCTTTTGGGACATGACAAAAATATAAAACAGCAGTTTATACACAGGCACTAATTAAACGGGCAGGAAATTCCTGCCTGATTGAAGCACGGTACCCCGGCCGGGGTGACAGATTAGGTTACGGATTGAAAAAAAAGGTCTAACGATTGGTGGGGTGCAGGGAGGCTGCCAAAGCGGCTATCTCTGACGAGGGGGTAGTCCCCGGTTTTGCATAACCTGCCGGTAGTGCTCATAGGTGGACAGCGCTTCGGCCGGATGACCAAGCGCCTGCTGGCATTGCATGATGCCCTGATAAAAGCGCTCTACCAGCGGTTCGATATCCAGGCCCTTTCGAAAAACGGCTATGGCCTGATCATAGTCGGCCTGTGCAAAAAATTGTTCCGCGGCCAGGGTAAAGACACGCAATATCTTGCTGCGCAAACGTTCGCGCAGGCTCAATACATACGATTCATCTTCGCCCTGCAAAAATGAACCGTGGTAAAGCTGATCAATACCCTTCAATTCATGCTCAAGCCTGGCCGGGTTATCGGGCAAGGCCTGTAACAGGGCGTTCAACTTCCGTTCCACCGCCCAGACATCCACCCAACAATAACGCAAATCGAGCGTGAGTTTGCCTTTACGCCATTGTATCGTTTGCGATTCCAGCAGTTTGCGTAGCCGGTGTACCGTGGACTTAAGGTTCTGCTTTGCCATGTCGCCTTCGCTATCGGGCCAAAGTGAATCCATTAACTTGGCCTCACTCACATTGCGGCCGCCAAAAGCAATGATGGCCTTGAGTAATTCGAGAGGTCTTTTTTGCGCCTTGCCGGAAGACATCACAGACTTGTCGTTTTTAACCAGTGAAAAGCGGCCCAGTGTGTATATACGAAGGGGCCACGGCCAGGTATCATCTATGGCATAGTCGTCATTCGGGAGTAGCTTGCGCAAACGTATCAGTTTTTCAACATAATCCTTTTCAATGCCGTGCTCGAGCGCCAGTGCATAAAGACGACTCATGGTTGTTGGCAACCACCAGGTGTGATTTAAAAATCCATACGTTCTACCCAGCGCCAGGCCTGCACGCAATTGTGTCAGGCAATCTTGCAGATTTCCCTGCTCAAGCACGACTTGCGCATGCAGCAGGCTGGCGACATACAATACCGTATTCGCACCAATATCACGCGCCGCTTTTTTTGCCTCGCCTATCCCAGACAAACATGCCGCAATTTCACCCCGGTGGTACTGATTTCTGCAATATTCAACGCGGCCATGCAGGATGAAATAGAGTGTCCCGGCCCTCTCTGCATACTCAACGGCCAAGCGCGCATGTTCGTAAGATTGCTGGATGTCCCCCTTTAGAAACCAGTACCATCCATACAGGTGATGGAAAAATGCAACATCAAGGTAGCGATGCAAATCCAGCGACTCCGCCATGCGCTCAAGATACGCCTGAGCGATATCCATCTGGCCTGATGACAACGTGGCAAAAACAGCTTGTGCACGGATAACAAAGTCCCATATATGCACACCACTTTCATCTGCCACCCTCAAGCCATTATTTGCCGTCTCTATGCTGTCATTTGTTTTTGCTAACATCCAGGAATTGCATGATGTAAAAAGGTACCAGGTTATTTTTATGACTGGCATCCCCTTGAACGCCAGAAGTAGCGGTTGCAGGTTTGTCAGCAGACTATCTGCCCTGGCCAAATTACCTATCCACCACGTATAGTAAATAAACAGCTGGCTTCCCACGTACAGGCGGAACTTGATGTTTGAGCCAAACAGAACAAATTCCTCTATTTTGGCAACCCATTTCGGCAGTTCCTTATGGCCGGGATTACGGTACATCAGCGCCAGAAACATACCAATCGTGACATACATCTCAACCATCGGGTTATCCAGTGCAGGCAGACCCGGGAGCCTTTGTTCCAGCCGGTCACTCCATTTATCCAACAGACTGAAGTCACTCATTTCAAAAACAATGGCGTCAATTGCGCCGCAACAGGTCAACAGTTCCCCAGCGGTATCCGAATGCAGCATAAATAATTCATACGCGCTTTCAAATATATTTCTGGCGTGTTGGGGATTGTGTGACATGTGTGCCACACCAAACCAGTACAACAACCAGGGTGATGTCTGTCGAATATCTTCCGGGATACATTCTATCCAGTGAATCAAACCAAGACTCAGGCCCTGATCGATATATTCTTCCGCATGTTCTACGATGAGGCGGGCAGCCACATCCCACGCACTCGCACTCAAGAGAAGCTTTAATGCTTCTTCTATCTGTCCTTCTTCAACAAGCAGTTGCGCTGCCTGTATCTGGAATTTTTTGATTTCCTCTGCGGGTAGTCTTTTGTGTGCCTGCGCCACCAGGAAATCACGTAACAACTGGTGGTATTCATAACTGTTCCGTATCGTTTCTTTCTGATGAATGAACAGGTTCCTGCGTACCAGATTGCGTACGATATTCTCTATATGGGTGATATTTGTCAGACGTTTTACAAGAGATATATCGAATTCGCCAAGCAGCGCCGTATAACAAAGAAAGCTTTTTACAATCTCAGGAGCCTGTTCAAACAGCTCACTGGCAAAATAATCGAACACCCGTTCTTCTGAACCGGGCCCGCTATTCTCTAACAAAGTATTTTTACGACTTGGATGCTCACTCAGCAAAACAACACCCACAGCCCACCCCTGAGCCCTTTCATGGATGAAGTCAATGAGATCATCGTCCAGTTCTAACTCCGGTCGCAATGCAAGCAATCCGGCCGTCTCTTCCCGATCCAGGCATAACGCCGGCGAATCGATAACACACATACGCTGATTGGCCTGCCACCGGGCCAGGCCTGCTGGTGGCACCGTGCGGCTCAAAATAAACACGCGCACATCAGGTGGAATCTCCTGTAGCGCCGTGTTCAGGATCGCGTGCAGCTGAGCGTCGTCGGGCAAGTCCTGATAATTGTCAAACACCAGTGCATAGGGGCGGGGGGCTCCGACAAAAAGCTGCGCAAAAAAATTCTGCGCAAAAACAGCCTCGGAACCGATGTACTCAGCGGTAAGCAATGGCAATGCCTCTGCTTGCGGAAATTCCGTTTGGCGCGCCGCTTCGCGCAGGTAATAAAAAAAGGTGGCCGTATCGGCATCTCTTGCGTCCAACCGATACCAGATGCAAGGCAATCGCCGTGCATCCAGATAGCTCGCCATGAGCAGCGTCTTGCCTGCGCCTGCATTGGCGCTGATCCAGGTCATGGCACGGGAAGCGGCTTCATCCAGCAACAAAAATAAACGGAGTCGTTGCAAGGATTGATGTGCCTGAGGACGGCTTATTTTAGCTATTCTTGAAAACATACCTGTTTGTACGACTCTCCCTGTCCAGGAGCCTGCCGGACTTATGATCAATCTGTCACGCGGCGGGACGCCGCCGCTTGCCCCTACTCGCTACGATACTTCCTAAGTCCGGCAGGATCCCAATTCCCTGTTATGTGAGACAAATCAGGAACATTGTTGCATACTATGCAACAATGTTCCTCAAGTCAATTATAAAACAAACCACTACTGTCCGGTTAAATTTCCACCTATTGCATTCACCATGAAGTCAATATGAACGGATTCTTTATTTTCCAATGAGTTAGCTTTCCCATAGTATGCTGTCCGGTAAAGTTCATATTTCATATCATAGGAGGGCTTCCCTGAATCGTATGAATGCCCCTTATCCATAGGACGGTTACAACTTTACAAACCTTTTCAGAGAGGCTTTCATGCTGTCCGGACAAACAAAGTGCCTGAGCAGTGCCCCTTCCTGTACAATCTTCCGAGTTTTTTACCGGATACTATCGGGTTCCCAAGGTTCTCCTTTGTTATCTTTTACAGGATTGTCTTTGTCCACCTTAGCTATATATTCTTTTGGTTTGAGCTCCACTACTATAGGTTCCATGCTCTTAAATGATGCATTGGCTTTTATATGGGTGCTGTCTACGGTCAGATGCTTTCCACTTACAAATCCCTTCTCCATACATTGTCTTACTATTTCATCAAATATACCCTGAAATACTTCTCCATTTGCAAATCTCTCATGGCGGTTCTTTGAAAAGGTGGAGTGATCCGGCACTTTGTCCTCAAGGCTTAATCCCACAAACCAACGATACCCTATGTGCGTTTTTACTTCTTCACACAACCTGCATTCTGAGATGATCCCGTATAAATATCCTATGAGCAACATCCTGATTAATACTTCAGGATCAACTGAGGGACGTCCCGTATGGCTGTATAAATGCTTTACCTTCTCTCTGATAAAACTGAATTCGATATGCCTATCGATTAGTCTTAAAAGATGATCCTCAGGGACTATGTCTTCTACCCTTACATAGTAAAACATCTGCTCGCTTTGCTGGCTTTCTCCTAACAATATTACCTCCTGAATTTTAAATTCAAATATTCTATCATAATGGATAAGTTTATATGGATGGCTTCATCAGGAGTTTTTCAACAGGCTGTTGAGACCTAACCCCTTACGTAAACTCTTTTATCACATTCCTTCTTAATTGCCTCTTCAAGCTGGTTTCCGGAGAGGCCTGAATAGAATGAGAAACTCTGATTCTTTGTATAACACCGATTTTCGCAAAGTTTTAACCGTCATACAAATATAAGAATTTTGTACTGATCTCATTTAAATCTTAACTGTAATTTGGTGTCCTCCATACCAGGTATCACGGCTGGCAGTTGATCCCAGGCTGCTTTACGTAAAATGGGGTTATGAGCCCGCCGGGGGTAGGTGACAGTGACTATTCGGTTCTTTACAGAAACACTCCCTTTTCCTCGCACAAAGTGACGGTATAATTTAGGGGCATCACAATCCTCAAAACCACGTAATTTTTTGGCAAGCATGCAGTACAGTGTATCGGCAATCATCGTCATAGCCACATCAAAATGTACCTTTACCAGTATTGGCGATGATAAGGCATTCAGATGAAAGAATTTGACTGCTTCGGCAATGCCGTTTTCCACACGCCATCTTCTGGCATAGTTGCCGACTACAAGCTCGGCCGGCATGTCAAAGTCATTGGTTATAAGAAACGCTGGATTGTCGCGTCCATTACCACGAACCACGATCTGGCGGATTTCCCCCTCATAGTCACGGAGGTTTATTGTGGAATCATGCACCTGGGGGTTTTTATACTTGCGCTTGGCGTGAGGGATTTCGATACGTTTCCATGGTGATAATTTTTCAACATCCTTTATCAGGTTTTTGCCACGACGCCTTAGTGTTATGAACTTGATACTATGGTTGGCATCGAGTTCTGAGAGTTTTGTGTAGGAGGTGAATTTTGAATCAAAGACCAGTGTCGGCTTTACCCCCCTGCGTATGCTCTTCCAGAATGAAAGAAACTGTAAAACCTGGTCATCTGAGTCACTGCGTCTGATATCAGCATCTGTGTAAAGGATCAGCTTGGATTCACCATCCTGGGCAAACAGGGTTAATGCGCCCTTCATCCTTTTATTGCGAGCCCCGGCCCAGTGTTCTTCCAGTACGGATTCATCACCATAGTGCGGTACGGTATGAAAGTCGAGATTGATGCATTTTCCATCATACAGACCGTGTCTTGCGGCATTTCTGACAAATGCATTTTGCAGATGTAAGATGTGAACATCATCAAGTGAGTATGAGTAAGCCGACATGGCTGTGCATTTAGGCAGTACATTCAGTCCGGCAAAGAGTCCCAGCGCAGGATCGAAAGCATGGTCACCGACATGGGCATAGCGTTCGGTTCCAAGAAGTTTCAGGGCAAGGAAAGACAAAAAATAGCTCTTTGCAGGGATAGCCTTTGTGCCAGGCAAACCAGCCGCCTGAACTATTTCTTCTATACCCAGTTTTGCAAGGAAAGGAGCAAAAAGAAATATTCCGGCAGAATCAGTATCAAAGACACTGCCCTCCACTTTTCCAATGCTGATAACACTGGAGCGCCTGGGTAGTTCTGTACCCTTTACTGTGAATCCGGTTTTAAGCCTTGTCCGGCGTGGAAGCTTTGGAAAGCCTTCTTCCGCTATTACCCTCTCAACGGTGCGTACGGATATTTCTACTCCTTCCTCGCTCAACAGTTCAGCAATCTCCCCAGCGCTCAACCGCCTCTCCCGCCAGAACTTTACCTTCTCACGTGTCCCGGAGTTTACTGTACGACGCTTTACCTTTCCCTCCGGTACCGGCTCGGAAAAGTCTATCTTGCCATGCCTGAACTGGTGGCGGAGCAGGTGGATATATTCGGTACTGTAGTTGAATCGGTCAGCTACAACTTTGGCAGGCAGACGATCAACAAAGGAAGCCCGCAAGGCTTCGTAGCGGCGTTGCCAATCGAGCTTGGGGTAGAGAAAGAATTTTTCATCCGTCATATTATATCTTATATCATATGACGGTAATAATGTCAAGTAATAAATACTTAAAACATACACCCCGGGTAATATTGCAAAGAAGATAAATGATATATTATCGCTAAATATGCTGTATTTATACACTATATGGCAGGTTGCCTTAGTATCAAACCATGACTTTTCAAAAACTTGACTGATGTTTAATGATAAGCTAACCTGACCGTTAAACGTCATATGATATAAGATCTCCGGTCTGCTATTATTGATATTATCCGCTTGAGTGCTTATAATTAAAGCGATTTCTCGTCTATGAGTGGATGATCTCATTTTTATTTCTTATAGTCTTTAGTGTTGCGAAAATCGGTGTTAAAATAATTGCAATTGAGGATTGTCAAGGTTTTTTAGTCTAAAGAGGTTTCGAACATCAAAGATAAAATGTCCATAAAACATATATTACGTCCCACCGGTTAGAGACCGCTTTCAGAAGGCTAATTCCAGCTAAACGGTGCCAGTTGAAGGGCACCTGTTCCCGACTAACCGGGAACACCTGAGAAAATTGTTATGATGTCTTCTTTTGAAATATTAAATGAGGCATCGATTCCTCTTGAGAAAGATTTTTGATGAGGCAATGCGAATTCTTGAGAGCCGGTATGTTAGTTGATATAATGCCTCCAATGATGGAATAATTATAAAAGAGAATGTTCGCCTTTAATAATAATATATCTTACTGACATGTTCGAATGACCAAACAATACAGTTGAGGTAATCATGGAGCAAAAAACTAAAATTTGTGCTATCTGCCGTAAAATGGTGGACCAAGCTGCGATGCTTTGTCCTCATTGCCGTCGCGACATTAACTATCAACATTTTATTGAAGTTTTTGACGCGCGGGTTATAAAGGAGCGGCGACCACTACGCAAAACTTTATCTATCATCATATCGATGGTGTTTATTGGTTTGGTGGGTCTTATCGGGATTGCTCTTGCAGGCTTCTGGGCTGGTATCGGTTTTGCCCTTTTCGCCGGTATTCTTGCCGCTGCTGTTAGTAATATGCTTGGGGCACAGGGCCACGATAAGGTACGGCTCACTTGCAATAGCTGTAGTCATGTAGATGATTACCGATGGGCTGGGGGGTACTCTTGAGCCAGGAAAACAAGCTCATTTTGAGTGTTCATCTTGCCAAAAAAGAACACGCTTGATAGTTACCTCTCCGACGATCGCTACCTCAAGCCAGCCATTGAACGAATGAGAATGAAAGAGCCGTTGCAAGCCTCTGATAAAGAGCTTGCTCATTTCAGGTATAATCATGTAGGTTTTTTGCATCTCGAAAACGCGGAAATTAGCAAGCCACTTCTGTGGCAACTTTATTATTTTCACACTAAACGTATTCTTTCGATTTATTATGTCCTTGATGAAATAAGATATTTAGAAGGGATTACAAAGGCGACAAGAACAAAAAAGGAAGAAGAATTTAAAGGGCAATATTTGCGAGGATTATGGCATAAACACTTTTATTCAGATATGTTTTTCTATAGGAACATCATTAACTATTGGGAGATGGAGAAAAAAATAAACAGCAAATTGGATAAAATGATTGATGAAATATTTCAAAGTTCAAAGTCAGATTACATTACAGAAGAAATAATCAATTTGATTGTATATAGACTCACAGATGATCCTTTTAGAAACAAAATCTTAAGAGGTACTTGTACTGGTGAATGGATTGTTTTTGCAAAAATTAATAATAAAAACTACTACTTGGTACTCGGGCAACATAACGATGATGAAAATATATGTAAATTGATAAAATGTTATTGTCTTACGGAATATCCAGAATTAAAAACGGTTATTGAAGAAAAAACAGCCTAACATATATGGACCCAACCCGTTTTGATAGATCAATACCTAATGTTGAAACCTTCATAACATATCCTCCCTTTCTGTGCCGGTTATCATGAATACTTCCTCATCAATAGTATGATAACCCACTGTTCAGAGGGATGGGTCCATTCTATTACTTATAAGGCCTCAGTTTGTTTCCGAAAAAAGAGAATCGGCAGGCAAGGGCTAAAGCGACCCTGAACGGAAATATAAAGAAAGGATTTAGAGTCAGTCCCTGACCTGCGACATCTTCCTGTTCATGCACCTGATGCGCCTCCTCAGTTTCCTGTTTACCTCCATCTCCCGCTCCATTCTCTCCTGCACCAATCTTTCCTGTTATGACTACCTGTAACCTATCCTGCCAAAGACCCTCACAGACTAAAAACTTCAATTAGCCGCAGATATCCGCAGATTAGTACGGATTGATCTTCCCTCCGGCTCCGCCTGTCTGCGTGCGGCACGCACAGGCAGGCCACCGGTAATCTAATGCAGGGAATAAATTATTACTATTATATTCGCTCACTTCTGCTCGCTATCCATTTAAATGACTTTTAAATTTTCTATCTGCGTTTTTCCGCGTAAATCCGCGGCTAAATATGCCTTCAGTCTTTTCTTTTAGTCCGTGTCCGTCTGTGGCTGAATATGTCTTTCTCTGTTGTGTCCCGGCCTGTGTCGGGGCATGAATGTTTTATTTTTTTGTATTGACATTAGGGGTACACTTTATAAGACCGGATAGTTTATTATAATTTATTAAGTGATATGTCCGGTTAAGACTGACATGTGATTTGATATAAGATTTCGGATTGGTTCTTAATATCCATAGGGGAGGCCGGCAGGCCTGAGAATTTCTTCATGAAAGACCCTTGAACCTGATCCAGGTAATTCTGGCGTAGGGAATGGAAGAGTTAGATAAATATAATCCTCTATTCCTTCCTTGCAGGGATAGAGGATTTTGTTTTTATGTTCGAGAGTGAGTGTAATGAAATTTACAGTTAATGGTGAAGAACACATAACAGAGAATGATACATTGATCCAATTATTAAGGGGACTGGAAATTATGCCCGACAGGGTGGCTGTTGAAGTCAATTTAAGTATTGTTAAAAAAGCGGATTTTGAAAATTTCAGGTTAAAGGACGGAGATATTATAGAGATAGTAAATTTTGTTGGCGGAGGAAATGCAAGTTACAGGGTTTGAGCTATTTGTAATATCGATAAAAATGAAATAAATATATTTCAAGGAGAGAGTATATGAATGACAAGTTGACGGTCAAGGGGATGGAATTTGAGTCCAGGCTATGGATTGGTACCGGAAAGTATAAAGATTTCGAAGAGACAGCGAGAGTTATAGAGGCATCCGGTGCAGATGTGGTAACTGTGTCGGTGAGAAGGGTTAACATTACCGACAGGAAGTCCGCTAATCTCCTCGATTATCTGGACCCGTCAAAATATAAGATACTTCCCAATACCGCCGGCTGTTATAATGTTGAAGATGCCTTGAGATATTCCCGCCTTGCAAGAGAGGCAGGGGTATCGAATATGGTGAAACTTGAAGTGATAGGTGACGAAAAGACATTATACCCGGACACAATAGGGTTGTTGAAGGCAACGGAGATACTTGCCAGAGAGGGTTTTATAGTGTTTCCTTATACAAATGATGATCCGGTAATGGCTAAAAGACTCGAGGATGCCGGTGCTGCGGCTGTAATGCCTCTTGGCGCACCTATCGGTTCGGGTCTTGGTATAAGGAATCCGTACAGCATCAGGATTATACTTGAGTCGGCAAAGGTGCCTGTAATTGTGGATGCAGGTGTCGGGACGGCTTCGGACGCGAATATTGCCATGGAGCTTGGAAGTGACGCGGTTTTGATAAACACTGCAATTGCAGGGGCCGGAGATCCTGAAAAAATGGCGGAGGCCATGAAACATGCTGTTATTGCCGGTCGGCTGGCATACAAGGCAGGACGAATACCTAAAAAACTTTACGCAACTGCAAGCAGTCCGCTTGAAGGGATGTTGTGATATGGCAGCAGGTAAAAAGCGCATGGGAGAATGATTATGACGAGAATAGAAATGGCAAAAAAGGGTGTTGTTACAAAGGAGATTGAGGCAGTTGCTATGGCTGAAGGCATATCTCCTGAAAGACTCGCATCGGACATAGCTGAGGGTGTAACTGTTATTGTGGGAAATATGTTGCATGGAATTACCCCCCTTGGTATTGGCAGGGGCCTGAGGACGAAAATCAATGCCAATATAGGTACATCAAAAGACAGGGTTTCTTATGATGATGAGATTAAAAAACTCGAGGTACTTGTACAGTATGGTGCAGATGCAGTAATGGATCTTTCGACAGGCGGTGCGATCAGGGATTTAAGAAATACCCTTATCAATAAGTCTCCGGTTGCTGTTGGAACTGTTCCCATATACGAGGCAGTGGTCAGGACGGCCGAAAGCCATGGAAGTATTATAGAAATGAAACCTGATGAACTTTTCGATGTAATAGAAGAGCATGCAAGGGAAGGCGTTGACTTTGTGACGGTTCATTGCGGAGTCACCAGAAGGGCAATAGAAAGGTTGAAGGAAGACAGGAGAATCCTTGATGTTGTCAGCAGGGGAGGTTCATTTCTGCTTGAATGGATGATTTTCAATGACAAAGAAAATCCCCTTTATGAACAATACGACAGGCTTCTGGAGATAGCAAAGAGATATGATTTAACCCTGAGTCTCGGCGACGGATTCAGACCCGGCTGTCTTTCGGATGCAACAGACAGAAGCCAGATAGAGGAGTTGACAACTCTCGGGGAATTGAGGGATGCAGCGCTTTCTGAAAATGTCCAGACAATCATCGAGGGGCCGGGACACGTTCCTTTAAATCAGGTTGAGATGAACATAAAACTGGAGAAAGAAGTATGCAAGGGTGCTCCTTTTTATGTCCTCGGTCCTCTGGTCACCGATGTAGCAATGGGTTATGACCATATTTGTGCGGCCATAGGCGGTGCTATCGCAGGTGCCGCAGGAGCGGATTTTCTGTGTTATGTTACACCGGCAGAGCATATAAGGCTTCCAGACATGAATGATGTAAAAGAAGGAGTTATTGCTTCCAAAATAGCAGCTCATGCAGCTGATATTGCCAAAGGAGTGCCTGGCGCAATGGAAAAGGATAACAGGATGGCTCGGTGCAGAAAAAAACTTGACTGGGAGGGGCAGATATCCCTTAGTTTTGACCCACAGAGGGTAAGGGAGTGGAGGAAACAGGTCCCTCCATCTGTTAGCGAGGTATGCAGTATGTGTGGAGAATTCTGCGCCATAAGGACCGTTGAACGGGCGTTAAACAAGATTTGATGGATTCCTTATCTACTGACAATGCCACATTATCGGAAGCCTTCCTCTTCGGCGTCTCAAAGCCGATTCTTTAAGGCTCATAAAATTTATTAAGTTTCAATATTCCCACAGTCTCTGCTGTGGGGTATCCTTATAGTTCCCTCCCCCTTGAGAGGCTGTGTCACAATTGTCATCCTGAACTTGTTTCAGGATCTATAAAAAACGTAGCATATTGAAAATACGAGATTCTGAAATGAATTCAGAATGACATCATATGCGTTTTCGGAATTATGACACAGTCTCTGAGGGGGGAGGGCGAGGGTGGGGGTGATTAAGATGTTGTTTTCACCCTCCCCTTAATCCCCTCCCATCAAGGGAGGGGGAGACTTTAAGATACCCCGCCGTCTCTGCCTGCCTGTGCGTGCTGCATAAAGACAGGCGGCTGGGAAGTTCATTTGACCTGACCGGCCAATATCAAAGCTGCCTGCAGGGTGGATTAATTCCGGTGATTATGATATATTATTCGACATCGCTGACGGGTTAAGTATGAGCTCTGATGGCGGAAGAAGAAGAGCCGGATTGCATGGAGATAGATTATGAGTAAAGTAGCAGAGAGTTCCGGGGGGGCGGACATGCGGATTTCTGCTACATCTGCCGTATGCATACAATCAGTGTAAAGGGAGAAGGATATTGCCCAAGACATATAAGATAGCAGTTATCGGCGGTGATGGAACCGGACCGGAGGTAATAGCTGAGGGGATAAAGGTATTAAAGTCGGCTTCGCAGAAATACGGGTTTAAACTGGATTTTACCCATTTTGATTACGGGGGGAACAGATATCTGAAGACCGGCGATATTCTTCCTGGTAATGCGTTCGACGAACTGAGGAAATTTGATGCTATTTATCTTGGGGCGGTCGGACATCCTGATGTAAAACCCGGCATCCTCGAAAAGGGCATACTCCTCAGAATGAGGTTTGAGTTCGACCAGTTTATTAATCTACGGCCCGTCAAACTTTATCCGGGTGTTGATTGTCCGCTAAAAGATAAGACGCCGGAGGATATTGACTTTGTTGTGGTAAGGGAAAATACCGAGGGCCTTTATACGGGATCGGGAGGATTCCTCAAGAAAGGGACTCCTGACGAAGTGGCGATACAGGAATCGATAAATACGAGAAAGGGTGTGGAGAGGTGTATAAGATACGCATTTGAGTATGCAAAAAAGAGAAATAAAAAGCGCAGGCTTACACTGTGTGCCAAGACGAATGTACTTACATATGCATCGGATTTATGGGAAAGGACATTCTATGAAGTAGCAGAAGAATATCCTGATATAGAGACTGATTATGCGCATGTAGACGCAACTGTTATGTGGTTTGTGAAAAATCCCGAGAGGTTTGATGTAATTGTAACAGACAATCTGTTTGGTGATATCATCACAGATTTGGGTGCAATGATTCAGGGGGGCCTCGGTATAGCGGCTGGAGGAAATATAAATCCGGATGGTGTTTCGATGTTTGAACCCATGGGAGGTTCTGCACCCAAATATCAGGGAAAGAATCTGATTAACCCTCTTGCGGCAATCTGTGCGGGGGGCATGATGCTGGATTTTCTTGGAGAAAAGGATGCCGCCGGTGCAATAGAAAAATCGGTGATGGAGGTAATAAGGACCAGGATCAAAGGTCTTGCCTCCGGCAAGATGGGTTACTCGACAACAGAAGTCGGAGATATGGTTTCGGATATGGCCGGGAGATAACTTTCTTTATTTCTTCGAATAAAATTTAGTAATTATTAGGGAGGTCTTTTATGGCACGTAGAGTAAAAAAATATGTCTATTTTTTTGGCGATGGAAAAGCCGATGGAAAGGCTGATATGAAAAACCTCCTCGGCGGCAAGGGCGCCAACCTGGCCGAGATGACAAACCTTGGTATTCCCGTGCCCCCCGGTTTTACTATCACCACGGAGATGTGCAAGATTTATTATGAGAAAAAAGGCAAGTACCCTCCGGAACTGAAAAAACAGGTGGATACCGCCATGAAAAAGACTGAAAGGATTATGGGCAAGAAATTTGGAGATCCCGAAACCCCGCTTCTTGTATCAGTACGTTCCGGCGCAAGACAGTCGATGCCGGGTATGATGGAGACGGTGCTTAATGTGGGGCTCACAAGCATGACGATTCCGGGGCTTATCAAACAAACTAATAATGAACGGTTTGTTTATGATGCATACCGCCGCCTTATGATGATGTATTCCGACGTGGTCATGGAAAAGGCAGCCGGTATAGAGCCGAAGGAGGGAGATGCAATCCGTGAGAAGCTTGAGCATGCGATGAACCAGATGAAAAAGAAAAAGGGCTATAATAATGATACGGATCTCACCGTGGATGACCTGAAAAAACTCTGTGATAACTTTAAAAAAATCATAAAAAAGACCCTGAAGAAGGAATTTCCCGATGACGCACAGAAACAGCTGTGGGGAGCTATAGGCGCTGTTTTTCAGTCATGGAACGGGAAACGAGCTGTTTCTTACAGAAAGATCGAAAAGATTCCCGATGAATGGGGAACGGCGATCAGTGTTGTTTCCATGGTCTTTGGAAATACGGGTGATAACTCTGCAACAGGCGTTGCCTTTACCAGAAATCCGGCTACCGGTGAGAACGTGTTCTTTGGTGAATGGTTGCCAAATGCGCAGGGTGAAGATGTTGTGGCAGGAATCAGAACACCGAATCCGGTGAACAAGGCCGGTAAAACCGCTGATACCAGGCATTTGCCGTCGCTGGAAGAGAAGATGCCCGGATTGTATAAACAGTTATACAACATCCAGCGCAAGCTTGAAAAACATTACAGGGACATGCAGGACATAGAGTTTACTATAGAAGAAGGAAGGCTCTGGATGCTCCAGACAAGGGTTGGAAAACGTAATGGCCAGGCTGCCATAAGGATGGCTGTCGAAATGGCCGGAAGTGGATTGATTTCCAGGGAGACGGCCATAATGCGCGTAAAACCCGATCAGATAGATGAGCTGCTCCACCCGAGTGTGGACCCGGCTGCAGAAAAGAAGGCGGTGGAGCTTGCTAAAGGTTTGCCCGCAGGGCCGGGAGGGGCCATTGGAAGGGTTGTCTTTACTGCCGATGATGCGGAAAAATGGGCAAATAAAGGTGAGCAGGTAATCCTTGTGAGAAATGAGACGTCGCCCGAAGATGTCCATGGCATGCATGCCGCCCAGGCGGTGCTTACCGCCCAGGGGGGGATGACGAGTCATGCCGCCCTTGTTGCCAGGGGATGGGGTAAGTGTTGTATTGTCGGATGCTCGGCTCTTCACATAGATGTGAAGAAGAAGAAAATTAATGTAAATGGCAGCGTTTTGGGCGAAGGGGACTGGATAACCCTGAACGGGACAAAGGGGAGAGTTTATAAAGACAGGCTTAACCTCATGCCTGCGCAGCCTGCAAAGAACCGCTGGTATAAGGAACTCATGAAGTGGGCTGATGATGTAAGGACTCTCGGAGTGAGGACAAATGCGGATACTCCCAATGATGCAAGGGTGGCCCGCAATTTCGGCGCCGGGGGGATAGGTCTCTGCAGGACCGAGCACATGTTCTTTGAATCCAGGAGGATAAAGGCAGTGAGACAGATGATCCTGTCCGATACGGAAGAGGGAAGGAGAAAGGCACTTGCAAAGCTTCTGCCGATGCAGAAAGGTGACTTTAAGGGTATATTCAAGGCAATGAACGGCCTTCCTGTGACGATTCGTCTCCTTGATCCTCCTCTTCATGAATTCCTGCCTCATACGGACAAAGAACTTAGTGACCTTGCCAAATCAATGAGGGTGCCATTCAAACAGTTGGATGCAAAGAACAAGTCACTCCATGAATTCAACCCGATGCTTGGTCATCGTGGCTGCAGGCTGGGTGTTACATATCCGGAGATATATGAAATGCAGGTACGTGCAATAATGGAGGCGGCCTGTGAACTGTCGAAAAAGAAGGTTAAGGTATTGCCTGAAATAATGATCCCTCTTGTCGGGCATGTCAGGGAGTTTGAATCCATGAGGGATCTGGTGGTATCGGTGGCAAAAGCAGTGGAAAAGGAAAGCGGGGTCAAGGTGAAATATTCTGTAGGCACCATGATTGAGCTGCCTCGTGCATGTGTAACATCCGATGAGATTGCGGCAGTTGCGGACTTCTACTCTTTTGGCACGAATGACCTTACCCAGACGACTTATGGCCTGTCGAGAGATGATGCCGGACGGTTCCTGCCATATTATGTTGAGCACGGTATTCTTGAAGAAGACCCTTTTGTTTCCATAGATATAAAAGGCGTGGGAGCCCTTATGGAGATGGCCGTAAAGAAGGGCAGGAAGGTCAGGAAGAATCTTAAGCTTGGAATATGCGGTGAACATGGCGGAGAACCGAGGTCCGTAGAGTTCTGCTACAGAATCGGCCTTGACTATGTAAGCTGCTCGCCTTTCAGGGTCCCGATTGCAAGATTTGCTGCAGCTCAGGCAACTTTAAAGGGAAAATAGAATATGCCTGCATAAGGATGCGTTTTAACAGCAGAAATTGACGGCTTTCGCCGATGCAAAGGTGAAAGCCATCAATTTTTCAATATTTAAAAACATTCCCGAACCTGTCTGTCCAATGATTCCATATGTTAAAATATTATGTGATATGGGACGTAAAGGGGGAACTGAAGTGGGAGAAAGAAGACCCGATACAGAGACTGTTGTCGAGGAGAAGGCCGAGCAGAAGGCCGTTGAGCCGCCTCTTTTTAAGGTGTATTTACTTAATGACGACTATACAACCATGGAATTCGTTGTCGAGATACTCCGGGATGTATTCCGCAAGAACAGGACGGAGGCAACGCAGATAATGCTCCATGTGCACAGAAAGGGCCTGGGACTATGCGGAATATATACAAGGGAGATAGCCGAGACCAAGGTAGAGAATGTCTATTTGTTGGCGAGAAAGAACGAATTCCCTCTCAGATGCATAATGGAAAAGGAATAGAGATAAAATGATAAGCAGGGATTTTGAGCTTACGCTGGAAGCAACCATTCAGGATGCAAGGGACAATCGTCACGAATATCTGACGGTTGAGCATATTTTTTATGCGGTGCTTAATGAGGAACGCGGTATTGAAATCGTTGCAAATTGCGGAGGTGACGTGTCCAGACTTAAATCGCTTGTCGAAAAGTTTATTGACGAAACCATTCCGCGTCTTCCCGGGGATTCAACAGATGGGCCACAGCCTACTGTTGGCTTCCGGAGGGTTATGCAGCGGGCTGTCAATCATGTATTTTCTGCAGGCAGGGACCAGGCGGATGCAGGTGACATGCTGGCGTCGATTTTCATGGAAAAGGATTCTCATACTGTATATCTGCTTGAATCGGAGGGTGTAACACGCCTGGATGTGCTGGACTATGTCTCTCACGGGATTTCGAAAATTCCCGCGGGGATTCAGGAAGAAGACGGCGTAGCAGGTGAAACCGCCCACGGAGAAGGCAGGGACGAGTCACTCGGGAATCCCCTGAAACTCTTTACTGTCAATCTTGTTGAGAAGGCTTCACGGGGAGAGATAGATCCATTGGTTGGCAGGGATGAGGAACTGAAAAGGACAATTCAGGTATTGAACAGGCGCAGGAAGAACAATGTTGTATTTGTCGGAGAGCCGGGGGTAGGTAAGACTGCCATTGTGGAAGGACTTGCATTGAAGATTCATAAGGGTGAAGTGCCGCATGCATTGAGAGATACGATGATATTCTCCCTTGATATGGGAGGGCTGCTGGCAGGCACAAAATACAGAGGTGAGTTTGAGTCACGCCTTAAGGCGACTATCGGAAGCATTGAGAAGATCAGGGGTGCGGTTATGTTCATTGATGAGATTCATACCATTGTCGGCGCCGGTGCCACAAGCGGGGGGTCCATGGATGCTTCAAACATACTTAAACCTGTTCTGATTTCCGGAAGACTGAGATGTATCGGGGCGACGACATACGAGGAGTACAGGAATTATTTTGAGAAGGACAGGGCTCTCTCAAGGCGGTTTCAGAAAATAGAAATCCAGGAGACAGGTATCAGGGAGACCATAAATATTCTAAAGGGTTTAAAGGATTATTACGAGGAATTTCATGGAGTCAGATATACCGAGGGAGCCATAAAGACGGCGGCAGAGCTTGCCGCAAAATATATTAATGACAAGTACCTGCCTGATAAGGCTATTGATGTTATTGACGAGGCAGGGGCATTATTAAAGCTGTCTTCTGCATCCGGCCGCAGAAAGACAGTCGGGGTCAGGGAGGTGGAGAAGGTTGTTTCTATAATTGCAAAGGTGCCTTCGCGAAGTATATCCGCGTCGGATATGGGTAAACTCAGGAGGCTGGAGGATGACCTGAAGAGTGTTGTATTCGGCCAGGATGATGCCATCGGTTCGCTGGCTTCTTCAATCAGAAGGTCACGCGCAGGACTGTCTGATCCGGGCCGGCCTGTCGGCGCCTTCCTGTTTACGGGGCCTACCGGGGTTGGCAAGACAGAGGTCTCAAAACAGCTGGCGTCGGCCCTGGGCGTCAAGTTTATACGTTTTGACATGAGTGAGTACATGGAAAAACATGCCCTATCCCGTCTGATAGGGGCTCCACCCGGTTATATCGGTTTTGAGCAGGGAGGACTTTTAACCGATGCCGTAAGGAAACACCCATACTCCGTCCTGCTTCTTGATGAGATCGAGAAGGCTCATCCGGACATTTTCAGTATCCTGCTTCAGGTAATGGATTATGCTACATTGACCGACAATAACGGCAAGAAGGCGGATTTCCGCAATGTCATCCTTGTCATGACCTCAAATGCGGGGGCAAGGGATATGGACAGGGATGCGATAGGGTTCGGGGACAGGAGCAGTGATACGCATTCCCGGGGAAAGGATGCAGTCGATAAGCTTTTTGCCCCTGAATTCAGGAACCGCCTGGACGACATAATAAACTTCAACCCTCTTGGCCCGGAGATCATGGAGAGGATAGTGGATAAATTTATAGCCGAATTGCAGTTGCAGCTGAATGATAAAAAAGTCAGGATCAGCCTTTCCGGTAGTGCAAAAAAAAGATTGGCTGAAAGAGGATATGATTCCCGGTATGGCGCAAGACCCCTTTCGAGGCTCATCCAGACCGATATAAAAGATGTATTATCTGAAGAGATACTCTTTGGAAAACTGAAAAAAGGCGGGATGGTCCATATAGACTTAAGGGAAGACCGTTTAATCTTTGAATATTTGAATTAAACAGGATACCGGTACCTGTGTCCCGGGAAATAAATTTTTATGCCAGTTTTTAGTTTAACCGATGAAGTAATATTTCCGTCTCCTGAGCTTGCCGGGGAGGACGGCCTTCTCGCAGTAGGTGGTGATCTTGGAATGGAGAGGCTCCTGAAAGCGTACGCACTGGGAATCTTCCCATGGTATTCCGACGGTTCACCGGTTTTGTGGTGGAGTCCCGACCCCCGTCTTGTATTGTTTCCGGATGAACTGAAGGTATCAAGAAGCATGCGGCGGTTAATAAAAAAAGAAGAGTTTAAAGTCACGTTTGATATGGCTTTTGAAGATGTAATTGAAAATTGTGCGGTTGTACACAAAAATGATGACGGAGGAACATGGATAACCGATGATATGATCTCGGCATACGTTAACCTCCATTATTCGGGATTTGCCCATTCTGTTGAGATATGGCATAAAGAGGAACTTGCGGGAGGGTTGTATGGGGTATCAATGGGCAATGCATTTTTCGGCGAGTCCATGTTTACTCTCCGAAGTAATGCTTCAAAAGTTGCATTTGTCAAACTGGTTGAGCGGTTGAGGCGATATGATTTCAAAATAATCGATTGCCAGGTAACGACGGCTCATCTAAAATCATTTGGAGCGAGGGAGATCAGGCGGACGGAGTTTATGACTATATTGAGAAGTGCAGTGCCGGCGCCATCACCCTCAAGGATGTGGGGGGAACCCGGTGAAAGGACAATGTAGATAATTCTTTGACCTGGAAATACCCTGAAACAGATTTAGAACATTACAGAAACAGAGACCCCCCTGCTGGTTAAAATGAAAATGTCATCCAACAGGTTAAAAAAACCAAAAAGGGAATCATGAAACGATACAACAAACGATATTTCCATTCAAGTTAAATCTGACAAAAGAAGTATTGACAGAGCGGAACGGTTTAGCATCATTTGCAGAATACAATCACGGAACAGGCTTAAAGGAGCCGCTCAATAACGGATAAATGCAATATTTGTGGCAGAGGTGTGTCTTTAAACGGGAGTAAGGCTCAAAAACCGAACATTGCCTCTTTCTGGAGGGATGTTACGGGATAATTTGACTAAAAAAATAGGGGCATACTGAAAAATACCTGTAGATTATCCTCCGGCATGGTGATAGTGTTTTCTATATCGGGATTTGGCTTGCACAACTATAGTGAAAAAATATATAATTCTGCATAAAATGTACTGTCTATCATATTTTTTTTGTAGGGCAGGAAAAAACAGCGCAAGGGTAAGATTTTTAAGGAAGCCAGGTAATTATTATGTTCGATGTTTCAAAAATGCAATTGGAACGGATGGTTTTCGAGGTCCGTTTTGAGAATGCATTCCTTTACTGGGATAATTCAGGGAAGATATTCAATGAAATACTTAAAGGATGGCCGACCGCGACTGTAGAGACAGTATCTACTCAGGAAGCAAAAGTAATAATCAAAGATGAGGATTTGATTCTGACGTTTTCGTCTTCTCATATAAATTTTTAGGTTCTTTCTCATTTCAAATGGGTAAACTGTCACCCTGAGAGTAAATTACTGTCACCCTGAGCCCTTCGGCTACTGTTATTCCAGGCCTGTCGCTTTTTTTGTCACCCTGTGAGTAAAAACTGTCACCCTGAGCCCTTCGGCTACCGTTATTCCAGGCCTACCGTTTTTTTTGTCATTCTGAGCTTGTCGAAGAATCTTTCTTTTCCGCTTCTTTCCGCTCAGGACAGGCTTTGTCGAAGGGTAATTTTACCAACTCTTCATAATCTCCAGCGATTATAGCCTCTTTTTTTCTTCTTGACCAGCCTTTTATCTGTTTCTCCCTGCAGATTGCTTCTATAATATCTGTAAATTCTTCAA
>BDTO01000012.1 GCA_002897855.1 bacterium BMS3Bbin05 | reverse complement strand
ACCAACTCTTCATAATCTCCAGCGATTATAGCCTCTTTTTTTCTTCTTGACCAGCCTTTTATCTGTTTCTCCCTGGAGATTGTTTCTATAATATCTGTAAATTCTTCAACATGCATTAATTTCAAAGGTCTTTTATCATGGGTGTAACATCCTTCAATGAGACCTTCCTGATGCTCATAGAAACGCCTCTCTACATCATTGGTTACACCAGTATAATAACTGCCATCTGAACATCGTAAAATATATACATGGTAGCTTTTCATTTTAGTAGCAGCGGTTGTCATGGTTCGACAGGCTCACCATGACAGGCTTACATTCACCCACTTGAAATGAGAAAGAACCAATATTTTCATAGATGCACAATAGTGAGGTATAATATAATTGCTGCGCATATGCAGCAAAGAATGATTCACAGCAACCCCGGGTATTTGTGTTTTAGCACAGCATCGATAATTCAGGATGAGAGGATTTAATACATTATGGCAAAAGCAATCGCACTATTGTCAGGCGGCCTGGACAGCACCCTTGCCATACTGGTTCTTTTAAGACAGGGGGTAGAGATTACGGCAGTGACTTATCTTACGCATTTCGGCTGCGATATTTCCGACACTTCTTCATGTTCCAAAAACCCGTTTCCTGCCGCCGACAAATTCGGATTTACAGTTAAACTTTCCCATCTTGCGGACAAGTTTTTAGCTATTGTCAAAGACCCGAAGCACGGGCATGGGAAAAACATGAACCCATGTATCGACTGCAGAATCCTTATGCTGAGAGAGGCAAAAGAGTTGATGGATCTTACGGGAGCTGATTTTCTTGTCACTGGCGAGGTCCTGGGACAGAGACCGATGAGTCAGAGAAGAGAGACATTCCCGGTAATTGACAGGGAAGCCGGGGTAGAGGGGCTGGTTCTCAGGCCCCTCAGTGCAAAACTCTTTAAATCTTCAACAGCAGAGACAAAAGGCATGGTTGACAGGGAAAGGCTCTATGGATTTTCAGGAAGGACAAGGAAACCCCAGATGGCGCTTGCAGAAGAACTGGGTCTCACGGACTATCCGGCGCCCGCCGGGGGGTGTCTGCTCACAGACCCTGTCTATTCATACAGGCTGAAAGAACTTTTTCAGCATAACCCCGGCCATGACATCAGGGACATAAATCTCCTGCAGATGGGGAGACATTTCAGGGCATCAAAGGAATGTAAGGTCATTATCGGCAGAAACCACGAAGAAAACGAGCGAATCGAATCATTATCAAACGAAAATGATTACCTGATGTCCGTTGAAAATTTTGGAAGTCCCCTGACTCTGATAACCGGAGCGCCTGACAGTAACGTAGTAAAGCTGGCAGCCGCATTGACTGCCCGATACTCTGATGCCAAACACCTGCCCATCGTAGAAGTTACACTAAAACGGGCGGTGGACAGGGCAGATAAAAAAATCCCGGTTCATCCGGCGGACAATTCATTGCTAAATAGTTACAGGATCGAGAACAAGCACAAAAAGATTCCGGCCAGGGTATAAATCCCCTTTTCTGCAAACATTGTTCTTAATCCCGCTTTATTCCGATACAAAAAAAAAGCTCACCCGAACAATGCAGAAAATTACAATTTTTTCCGCCTGATTGAACGGCTTATCCCGTTTTTACAACCTGATTTCGTCCATCCATTAAAAATTATTGCACCTGAGAACAGGGGTCAGCAAGCAATTATAATATTTTAATGGTTCATCCGGCTTTTGCGTGGGTAAGTAGCAGGGCAATATAATTTTTCCCCCTTTGAAAAAGGGGGATGAAGGGGGATTTTCAAGCCCGGCTTTGCTGTCCGGAAGGAAAGTTGGTTATAGAACTTGACGGCAGTCGGCATTACTCTGAAGAAGGGATAATAAGAGACATCCGCAGAGACAGGTTTATAGAAAGCCCGGGGTTACGGATTCCAGGGTTTTCCGACAGAGAGATTCTTGAAAACTTGACGGGAGTATTGGAAAAGATATGGAGTTATTTGTGATTTATAAAATCTCCCCTAACCCCTCTTTTTCAAAGAGGGGAACCCACAGGAAAGTCTGAAGAACCATTTTAATAAAATTATATATCAGAGACATAATTGACGGCAACAGCCGCTTTTAAAAAACACCGGCAACCCGGGGACCGTACCAGGTGCTATATATAAACGGCTCTATCTTACGGTTTAACATGTTTTTGCTATCAAAAATGAACATGGTGAATGCCTCATGATGTCGCGGGAAATGGTGCCCAGTTTTCCTTTTTTCCCTTTAACGCCCCTGCATCCGACAACAATTATATCCGTCTTCATACTCTCTGCTGCAGCTATTATTTCCAGGGACGGGTCCCCGATTTTTGACAGTCCTTCAACATGTGTAAACCGCTCTTCCAGATACTTCCGGGTCTCCTGTATAATCTTTTCAGATTCTTCAAATTCCTTCGTCCTTATATCCGCCACCTTGCCGCGTATCCTCTCATCTATCTCAACAATAAATCGCTCGGGAATATCATGCACTGCAGACTTTATTACATTCATAACTGTCACTTCCGAATCACCACGAAAAGGCATCGACAGCAGAAATTTTCCTGCTGCATTGGCAAATTCCGAACCGTCTGTTGCAAAGAGTATCTTTATCCTGCCTGTTTGATTCCACTGAGGACTTTTAACGGCAAGGACAGGCGTCACGGAACCAAGTATAATCGATCTCGTCTTGCTGCCTATAATAATCGACCTTATTCCTTTGAGACCTTTTGCACCGACAATTATCAGATCTGAATCCGCGTCAACAGATGCGCTTATTATGGATTTGTCAATGTCACCTTCAAGTATTGCGGTACTGATTTTTGCATCTGTGGATGTCAGCCTGTCCACAACGGAATCGAGGATACGCGGAGCAATCTCCTGTTTTATCTTCAAAATAGTGTCCGAATAGAATTCCATATCATTGAGGAAAGGGACAAAATTTATTACATGGGAAACCATGATCTCATCCTCGGAAGAAAGGTTGAGACGTGAAAGAAACCTGGCTGCCCCATCAGAATATTCAGAACCATCTACAGCAAATAATATCTTCATACATTACCCCTTTCTGCCTTTATTTATGTTTATTATACGCCCTTTTCAGCAGATGGACAAGGCAGGATACACTAAAAAGTGCAACGGCCCAAAGCTCATAAACCGCCGGACAGGTCATTACAACGACATTACAAGCCCGGACAGCAAAGGATATTCATCCGCTGCATACGAAACATCTTCTTTTAAGAGTCTTAAGGCCTCCGGGATATGCCTGAGAAAATATCTTTTACCCTTCCCGGCCGCCAGGAAAGCAAATGCGCCCAATGCCTGCATGTGTCTCTGGAGACGACAAAGGAGAAGCGTATCGGTAAAAGTTCTCATATGAGCTTTTTTATCGGCCAGTTTCTCCATTCGGCGGATATAATAGTTGAGCAAACTGGCTCTGATGTCCTGATCGAGTCTTACATAAGAATCCCACAGAATTGAAACAACATCATATGCGGGAGGTCCCATACGCGCCCCCTGGTAATCGATCAGGCGGAGTATATCACCCTTCATTATCATTATATTCTGCGACTGAAAATCCCTGTGTATAACGGTCTTTGGAAAAGAATCTGCAGTAACGGCCAGTCTGTGAAATTCATCATCAATCCCGGAAATATCTCTTGTATCCATGTTCCTTAAACCCATTACAAATCTCTCCATAAAATATCCGGTTTCCCATCTGAAATGGTCATAATCGAACACCTTCTCTTTCAGCAAAGGACAGTTTGAAACATCATCCGTCACACCCGTATGAAGTAGAACGAGTATATCCAGCGCCTTTTTGTATAATGTTTCAATCCGGTCCCTGCCGCGGATATACTTGAGTCTGCTATACAGGGACATGTCACCAAGGTCCTCGATGAGGACGCTCTTATTTGAAGGATCGGTTGATTTGAGTTCCGGAACAGGTATGGAGTGTTTTCTTAAAAAAAGTGTATATTCTATATAACGCCTGAAGTCATCGTCACTTTTTTTACATTTCATGACTACAGAAGTATCCCCGTGACTTCCGATACGGTAATACCTCCTGTCGGATCCCCCTGTACCGATCAGGATTCCACCATCTTCTTCAGAGTCTCCGAAGATGTCGGATTCATTCAAATCGATGCTGTATCCATCACCTGATATGCAATTAACATGTTTACTCTTTTCCTTTATCCGGCACCCGGGGAGAACAATGCAGTTTTTAAGGTAGGCTGAATCGGCGGGTATGCAATCCTTTTCAATGACGGTATAACCATCGATATCCAGGATATCGCTTCCACTGACCGAAGGGTCGATAAAAACAGTCTCTCCGGCAGACCTTAAAAGTCTGAAAACAGCCGCAGCATAAGACAGGGGCGTACCCATATCGCTCCATTGAATTCCTGTTACGTCATAAGTGGAAATCCTGTCCCCCATGGAAATGGCCCTTGCCCATGCCTCTACAACACTTGATACTCCCCCGGGGATGAATTTCAGAAATTCAGGAGAATAAACCGCTATTCCGGTAAAGGCCATGTGTTTCAGTCCCCTGCCGGGTATGCAGTGGCCATAACCTGTCATTTTCACACAACCTTCTTCATCGACTGAAAGAGAATTGTACTGTGGAAAGTCATGCACGGCAAGGGTTGCAAGATTTCCTGATCCAATATGAAATTCAACCAGACCATCCAGACCGATATCAGATAGAATATCCGCATTATGTACAATGAAATTTCCTTCTTTAAGAAATTCCTCCGCATTTTTCAGAGCGCCTCCTGTACCGAGAACAGTCTCTTCAGGGAACAGCTCTATCGAATTCCTGAAATCCGACCGGCCTATCCAATCTTCCAGAACACCTCTTTTATAATGCAGGTTGATCCCTATTCCCGAATGAGGCAGTGTTGATACCTTTTCGAGTATTATTTCGATCAGAGGTTTCCCGAGAACGGGCAAAAGAGGCTTGGGAATATGATCGCTAAGAGGTCTCAGTCTCTCTCCTCGGCCGGCAGCCGGGAGAAAAATTCTAATTTCTTCACTCATAAATAAGATATCTTTTTCGTATCGTTATATCGAATTCTCTGCACTGCTCCGTCCACCATGCTTCCATTTCATTAAGTTTTTCTCCTCTTTCAATATCTTTCCTGAGCCTGTCGGTTCCTGAAAGTATATCGATAGGCAGTTTAACCTCCTCGTATTCATAAGGGGGTTCCTTCCAGGCAAATTGCTCCGGATACAGATCATGCACTGCCTTTAAAACCGCAACACCGGTCTTGAACGGCCTGAATTTTTCCCTTTTTGTCACATGCAGCTGCGCCCCTCCACAAAGCTCATCGGCATATTTCTGAAACGCAGGCCTGAAACACATCGGCCTGAAGAATATCCCGGGCAGCCTGTATCTATTCAACTCTTTAACCAGCGATTCCGGCTCGATAAAAGGCGCCCCGAATATCTCGAACGGCCGAGTCGTGCCCCTCCCTTCGCTGAGATTAGTACCCTCCAGAAGACACATGCCGGGATAAACCGTGGCAGTTTCAAGGCTTGGCATGTTTGGCGACGGCAAAACCCATGGCAGACCGGTCTTTTCAAACCATGTCTTCCTGTTCCAGCCCTCAATTGGTACAACATGGAAATCCAGGGCCGGATAGAATTCCTTCCACAAGTATTTACCTATCTCCCCGATAGTCATGCCATGGCGGACAGGAAGCGGGTGCCCTCCTACGAACGAGGCAAAAGCCGGATCCAGTACCGGCCCTTCTACAGAAACCCCATTTACAGGGTTGGGCCTGTCCAGGACAACTATGGACTTATCCATCAAAAGGCATGCCCTCATACATAGATCCATTGTCCATATGAAGGTATAATACCGGGAGCCTATATCCTGGACGTCTATTACCAGCACATCCACATTCTCAAGCATGTTGCGGTCAGGTTCTCTCGAATGGCCGTAAAGACTGTAGACCGGCAAACCTGCCTTCACATCCATGGAACCCTCCCATTCCACCATATTATCCTGTGTTTCCCCCCGTATTCCGTGCTGAGGACCAAAGAGCGCCCTCAAATGAACATCCCTCCTGCCGGCAATTACATCAACTGCGTGTTTCAGTTTCCGGTTTACAGAAGCAGCGTGCACAAGCAGCCCTGTACTGCGGCCGTTCAATTCCATGGGCCATTTATTTTCTATGCAATCAAGGCCGGTTTTCACTGACATGCAATATAAGTCCTTTCAGATACATTGTCCGGACAGTACCGAAATTACCGAAAGTATAGCATAAAGCAACCCGGTTCAATAATTTTATAAGGTGTCGTTATTGTGTTTATTCAGCCTGCAAGCCGGCAAGCAAAAAATTACCATGCTGTCAAATATGAGTTAAATAGTAACACATTGTCTCATTCAGGCACACGGCGCAGATAACTATTCCTTTAATTTCAAGTAATTACATAATAGGCATAATATATGCATGTTATTTTTGTGCAGGGAGTTTGTACATGATTAATCTAAGCGATATTCAGGAAATTATAAGTATCCTTGAGGAGAGTGACCTGTACCCTGAACTGACCCCTGAAGAACGGGATAACCTGGTTAGAATAATTCTCTCTACCTGAGAAACTTCCCCTTTACGCCGGTTCACTTTTCCGTACTGATATCCGGAAAGGAACAAGTTTACCGGTAAAACCGTTTATTCGTCATTCCCGCTGTAAATTTATGGATTTCGTGAACAAACGAAACTTCACAGTGCCCTGATTTTCATATATTGCGTCCCTGTCATCCTCGCAATTACATAAGCAACTTTTTCAGCCAATAAATCATTTGTAAATTCTGCAACAGGGTATTCTCTGCCATCGGCGGCCTTAAGTACAAGCCGAAATCCCTTGTTCGATATCAATTTTCCAAATCGTTTTTCTCTTAAAATGACACGCTTAAAGATGGACCAGTTCTGTAGTCCCTCCCATTTATACCTGAATTTTATTATACGGCGAATCTTCATGACAACAGGATTAATATTAACTATTTCCAACGAATGGTCGTTTACATTAAACATGGCCAACAGGTCGGCCCTGGTAATTTCAAGATAAATGCGACCAAGCAGTAACAGCCAGGCCACAGCCATGAAGACAAAAGAAAATGAAACTTCTTCAATCAACATCCATGCGGGTACCGCCAGTATAACGAAGATAAGAAAAAGCTGCAGAAGCATACTTTCCGTCTGTCCCTTTATTTCAATGACATCTTCCAGAACTGCCAGCCTGGATTCATATTCAGATTCAGAATATTGACTGAATATTTCTTCAAGTTTCCTGCTGTATTCATCCTGCATTGTATTATTCAAACCCGCGAAGTCAAGCACCCTGCCAAGGGGGGCAGGTCATGCTTGCCAGAAAAGTTTTCCCATCTTTCTTGTGACTCTTTACAAAGATAACAGATCATAATCCTCCAAAATCAATAAAGTAAAGCAGGGCAATGTCTTCACTAAAATTATAATTATACATATGCAACATAACTAATCATTAATGGAATATATTATAATTACTAACTATAATTTGACATACTTTATGTATAAAGTCAATATTTATGCAGCATATATTTTAATAATAAAGATTATTATTTCATTGCCAAGTATGTCAATTCATAATTTCTTCACCTTTAATTTCTATAATTTACAATAAAATCACATTAATTCAGCCACCAGAATTGATATGAAAAATAAGGAGGCAATAAAGATGAGAGAGTCCCGGGTTAAAGATGAATTTCTGGAAATGGCCGGCAATCGTGGTGTAATCACATATGACGAAATAAATGATCACCTCCCTATGGAGTTCTATTCTCCCGAGGAGATAGAAAACCATATTACCATTTTACAGGATATGGGAGTTGAAGTTGTTGAATCATTGGATACCGAAGCACCTGAAGACGACATTCATGATGAGAATAACACGGTAGAGGCGACCGACCTCGTTCAAACCTACTTTCATTCCATGGGAAACATTTCGGTGCTCACACGGGACTCTGAGATAGAGGTTGCCAGAAAAATCGTGGAAGGCAAAAAGATGATTTCGGAAATTCTTTCCGGCATGCCACTTTACAAAAATATTAAAAAAACGCTTAAAGAACAATTGCAACAGAATGACATAGACTGTAAGGCATTCGACATGTCACTCGACATCCTCGATGATCTTATGGAGCGCATAGAGAAGGCTGAAAAGAAAGTCAAAAAATACATTTCATTAAATGAACCCGTGAAAATTGACATGCAAAAGAACCCGGAACCGGCCGGAAAACGGCGCATTCAGTCATTACTTCAGGAAGAATATGAAAACGGAGAAGTGGAATCCGGGCTAAACATTAAAGACCTGAAAGACAGATGGGGAAAAATAAGGAATGCCAGAGCACTGTATCTCGAGGCAAAGAATGAATTGATAACAAGAAATCTCAGACTCGTGATAAACATCGCTAAAAAGTACACTGGCAGGGGATTACCACTTCTTGACCTCATCCAGGAAGGCAATATAGGTCTCATGCGGGCTGTTGAAAAATTCAGATATGAGAAGGGGTTCAAGTTCAGCACATATGCAACATGGTGGATACGGCAGGCAATGACAAGGGCTCTTATCGACCAGGCCAAGACTATACGCGTTCCTGTGCACATGATAGATTTTTACAATAATGTAAGGAAGGTCTCCAGAAAACTGACGCAAAAATTTGGAAGAGAGCCGGCGGATGTGGAAATAGCAGAAGAATTAGGAGTTCCGGAGCAAAAGGTGAAAGATGTATACAGGGCATTGCAGGAACCGATTGCATTGCAGACACAACTGGGTGACGATGACTCGGAAGTGGGAGATTTGATCAGCGACAGTGAAAGCCCATCTCCCCTGTCTCTTGCAGAACGTAATAATTTAGAGGGGAAATTATTGACCATACTGCAGTCCTTACCGCCCAGAGAAGAGTCAGTTATAAAAATGCGCTTTGGAATTGGTCTTGACCGCGAATACACCCTGGATGAAATAGGAAAATATCTGTCTCTTACCCGGGAACGGGTCAGACAGATAGAGGCAAAAGCTCTCCAAAAGCTTAAATCCCCTGTAAGGAGCAAAAAATTAAGCATATTGCACTCTGAATAACAAAGGCTATTTCAAAAAAGAGAGTACGAAATCTTCTGAAACGTTTTTTTAGATTAAAAGAAATATTCAAAAGAACCTTCAAAACGGTTGAACGTTCAGGAACGACGGCTCTCAATAAACTTTTCTATCCTTTGAGCCAATATGGGGTCATCGTTGAAAAATCTTACTCCGTAAAGATATTCGTCCGTTATGCGTTTATCTATCCGGGCGATTCCACCCTCAACGGTAAGTTTTTCAGGACCGAGAAGGAATGTGCACAGGATATTGTCACCTTCTTTGAGAATCTTTCTTGTCCTTAGAAGTATTCCCGTCTTACTGATATTCTCGGACAGTGAAAAAAAAGTCTCACCATCCATATTGCCTTCAACCGAGGTTTTCATGATCACCCTGAAGTTCTCCCTTTCCGATATATTCAGAAGCGTACCGACCTTTCTGTTGAGTTCTCCGGGAGCTAACGGTCTCGTGATGAACGCGTTGGCACCGCAGACCACACATCTTTCCATTTCTGAATTATTCTTTGAGCACAATATCAGGATCGAGACCTTCTTAAGGGTAAGATGTTCCCTGATATAGCTGCACAACTCGTCACCGTCCATGTCCGTCAGTTCAAGGTCAGTTATAATAAGATCGACACTTTCCTTTTCATGTATACTAAGCGCATTTTCGGAAGAGGAAGCAGAAAAAATAAGGCAGTCATCCCTCGAGAGTATGTTCCTGTCCATTTCAAGAAATGTCTCAAAATGACCTGCAATAAGTATCTTTTTTTTCATCTTTATAATTCCATCACATCTGCCTGTGTCAGAAATCGTGATCAATAATAAAGCAGCAGCCCGCCGGACACTACTACCCTGCTCTACTGCTGATTTTATCATATACAGGTCAAAAAAACACTAACAGCCGGAAATACAAACCCGCAATACATCAAGCAGAGCAAGGGCTCAAGGCATCAGGTGGTTAGATATGCCTTTCCGGTTACCTGTTTTTCTTAAGCTCATTGATTATTCCCGAGACCTGAAGGGCATCCGGCGCATTGGGAAACAGCTTGAGGTAAGTCTCGAATTCCCTGATGGCTTCATCATTTCTGTGAAGATCAAATGCAAGTACAACACCCTTGTTTTTATGTGCATACGGGTGTTTGGGATTGATCCTGATTGCCTTGTTATATTCGTCAACCGCACGCCGGGGCTTGCCTGATCTTCTGTAGCATGTACCCACGTCAACCCTGACATTTACATTGCCGGGATCGAGTTTTAACGCATTCTCATATGCACTGATTGCTTCTTCGAAGTGTTTTGAATCCATTAAGACATTGCCCAGTTTTACCCATGCATTCAGATTTCCGGGTTCTCTTTTGACTATACCCCTGAGCAGCACAATATCCCGATCATAAGAAACAGAAGACTTAATGGTTTCGCCGGGTGATGCCGGAGGTGCATAATCTTTATCACCTCTGTTATTACACGACACAAGAACAATACAGATCAGAAAAAAGATAATGCTTAGTCTGTTTTCAAATATCTTCATGGCAAGAAAACAACTGAATATTTTTTTGTTTATCGCATAATATCGTCATATCGCCCTGCAGTATCATGGACCGGTACGTTCATGAACCATCTTGCTTTTCTGATAAGTCCCTGTAGAAGAGATGTCGGCAATAACATAGAATATTCCGATCAGAAGAATCGCTGTTAACACCATAATAAAAAAGAGCTTGGGAGATTTATAAAGGAAATAAAGAAGAATAAGCGCAATAATGACAGTGAACATGATATTGTTCTGAAAATAAGAAAAGATATCATTAATGATTGCATAGAAATGCACTTTAGTGCCTCAAATATTCATAGCCCATTATTTTTATACAAACCGCCGTTCTCACTACTAATGGCACGCATAACATCATACCGGCATTCAATGATTTTTCCCGTTCCGGCATTCAGGACTTATAATAAATCTATTCCTGAATTATTGCAAATATTAAAATAATTTCGGATATAAATTCAATACAAATAGATGCCCTCCTTCTGAAGCAATTTCCACCGTTTTTCATACTTACTAACAATTTTTGTTAATAAGTCGGTTCACCGGGGAGCAAACCTTAATAAAGATAAAGCATCCAGCATTTTGCACAAAAAACAGGCATACAATATTTCCTTGATAGTCAATGGGTTAATATTTATTTTTAATGTTTGATATTCTATCTCTGCAATCATAATCTGTAATGCTTTGTTTTCAACCTTTCCAGCACCTATACGTCCATAGACATAATATTCACAAGGCTTTTAACTCAGCTCAAACAGAAATAACGACCCGAGATACCGGAGATTACGTCCACGATATATCCCTGATACGTTATGATTTTAGATATGTGTCACACATATGTCATATAGCATGTCATGGAACATTTGACCCTGCATGGATAATTACTCTAAAATTAAAATCAGACATCGATATCCTCTCATATGTCGTTAAACAAGACAAGGAGACTATCAAGTCTCTTCCTTTTCCAATTAAGGATAAAATTGTTGCTCCTTCTATGGTGAGCCAGTCGAACCATTGCCTTCTTATACAAAGAGTAAAACCTAAAAGGGTATCGATGACGGTGTCCGGTCCCCTCTGAATCCGCGTAATTTCAAAATCCAGTGTCTGTAGGATTTGAGGGTCTTGGGCGAGTAATGCCTGGTCTTTATAATCCTGGCGAGTTCGGCGACAGAACTGTTCCACGCGGGTTTCGTGTCGGCTGCTGCCTGAGGCGGTGTTACCGGGACCGGTGATTCTTTAGCAGAAGCTGCCGACGGGGTAATGTAATGCATTTTTGTCTTTCCTGTTGCTGACCGTGTCTTTCTATCTATGGCGGGAAACGTCGCCTTTTTCAGGGGGGAGTCGAGATCAAGATAAAGCGATACAGCATGGGCCGCCTCCTTTATCTGAGCTTCGGTCTGTTTCTTGTCTCGCAATTTAGCGAGGAACCGGGGCAGGCTTTTTGAAGATGTGGCCGGATGGCGGTATTTGCCACAAAAGTCAAGGTAACACATCAGCCACTTTTTATAATAATTGTGCCTGGCGGA
>BDTO01000011.1 GCA_002897855.1 bacterium BMS3Bbin05 | reverse complement strand
CCGGAAGGCACGATGGCCGCCCCTGTCAGTACTGCCATGTAGCCATACCGCATGGGTGGAAGAGGTACAGGCTCCTGAGGTTTGTGGATTGTGACCCTTCTCCTTATAATGCAACCGGCGCTACAGGATTCCATAGTGGTGTCAATTGGAAGACAAGCGGCAACTGGAGACAGAGCGATTGCCATAGCACCGGGGCAGTAGCAGGATGTGGTTAGAGGCACTGGGTTTAAAGGTTCCCTGTTGGCATTAAGGTGGCTCAGGTCAAGAAGATTTGCAGCAACCTTTATCATCCTTTTAATCTCTGCGCTGGTTATTGGTACGGTAATACCCCAGAGGTCAGGGATGAGCGGGGCCGAACTCTTCCGGTTTCGTTCAAACCATCCCGGGATATACAGGGTAATCAGGTCTTCGGGCCTTGACCATGTCTATACTACATGGTGGTTCCTTGTTATAGCGGGTTTTTTTTCTGCCAACATAGCGTTAAACCTTTCCGGCCGTATAAAAATCAGCGTCAAACAGTTTAAGGAAGAGGGCATTCCAGGCCCTGAGAGGATAGGAAGGCTCAATCTCAGCCGTACGTTTGTCCTGGACAGGGAAGCCCGGGAATCTGTAAAAGGGAAAATCAGAGATATCGTCTCTGAGGATGGATACAGGGTAAAGGAATATCCCGAAGGCCTTTCGGCTTCAAAGGGAAGATGGGGCCTCTGGACTGTGCCACTGTTTCATGGCAGTATCCTGATTATATTAACAGGAGTGTTGATAAGCAGCCTTACAAAGTTCGGCGGGACCTTTGAGATATCCGAAGGCCAGGTATTCAGCGGCAAAAAGGATGAGTTTATCAGTAAGGACTATGGTCTCTTAAATCTTGAACCTCGATTTGATTTTCATTTAAGATTAAGAAAGTTCAATGCAGAGTATTGGGATGCAGAACATCCCAGACTATATCAAAGTGTTATGGATGTCTATAAAAAGGGAGTTGTTGTATTATCAAAAAAGGTGGAGATCAATGAACCGCTCAGATATGAGGGGCTTTCCTTCTACCAGTCAAAATACCATGGGTATTCAGCTTATTTCGGATTAATGGAAAAGGGAGGAGGGCCGGAAACAGGGGGCTATGTAAACTTTCCTTATAAAAAGAGGTACACCGGCAGGCTTACTCAGAAATTTCATATACCGCAGACCTCCTATGAGTGCGAATTGGGACTCGATCCGCCGGACGGAAATGAACTCGATATAAAAGTTTCTGATAAAGGCAAGGTTATCCGGACAGGTCGCTTAAAGAGAGGCGGGAAGATAGATATCGGAAGGTATTACCTTGTCTTTCATGATATTGTAAAGTGGACCGGGCTCTATGTGAAAAGGGATTATGGCGTACCTGTTGTCTATACAGGATTTGTACTGCTTGTCCTGTCGGTTTTTATGGTCGTATTTATCGTTCCAAAAAGAGTCTGGTTTGTTTATGATAAGGACAGGATATTCATTGGGGCAATGGCAATGCGTACAAGTGCAGCCTTTAAAGAAGAATTTGAAGATATTATAGCGCGTGCCTGTCCGGAAATGAATAATAAAGAAGGTGGCACACCCTGAAGTGATTATAGTTAAGATAAGGGGAAATATATCATGACTGAAGAGATAATTCTTTACTGGATCGGTGCGACATTATATGGGCTTGGGAGTGTCTTTGCCCTTACAGGGTTTGTATTCAAAAAAGATAAATTATTGAGCATTGCCCTGCTTTTGGGAGCAATAGGTTTGGTTCCCCACGGCGGAGCGATAGTGATCAGATGGGTAAGGGTTGGTCATGGGCCTTATATAAATATGTATGAGGTGATGAGTTCGGATGCATGGGTGGCGATGTTTTTCTACCTGGTTATCCAGAGGAGGTTCCGTTTTTTAAAGAATGCATCGATAGCAGTAATGCCGGTGATATTCCTCTTAATGGGGTTCGGGTTGATGAGTTCCTCAAGGGGTATACCCCTGTCGCCGTCATTGAGAAGCTACTGGCTTATCCTGCATATTCTCTTTGCAAAACTCTGCACTGCATCTTTCCTGATTGCTTTCGGATGCGCTGTCCTGTACATATACAGGGACGCACGCCGGGCAGAAACTGTATTTGGTAAACAGATCCCTTCATTGGAGAAGCTTGATGTTTTTATCTATAAGTTCAATGCTCTTGGTTTTGCTTTTCTGACAATAATGATAATAGCAGGTTCAATCTGGGCCAACAATGCGTGGGGCAGGTATTGGGCGTTTGACCCTGTGGAGACATGGTCTTTGATAGTCTGGTTGAGTTACGGACTCTTCCTCCACCTGAGGCTTAACAGAAACTGGGCGGGGAAACGGTCAGCCGTCCTGACATTGGCTATATTCATACTCTCCATACTTGCCTTTTTTTTCATACCATACTTTTTAAAGACGGTACACTCGGAATACCTTGTGAGATGATGAAGAGTAAAACCATCTATGCGATAGTATCTGTATTCATTCTGCTCCTGATCTCAGCGTCCGGGGTCGCGAATGCTGAAGATATGGGGGTGAAAGAGGTGGTCAGGGCTTATAATAAGGCACTGATACAGGCCTATAATACACTGAGATTTGATTCGTTGAGAAGGGTGGTTACTGAAAAAGAATATAATAAGGTTACAATCTATATCAAGTCATATGCCGGTATGAAGCAGAAATTGAGAGCCGGGTTGACAGACCTGGTCATAAAGGATGTAGAAAAAGGAAGCAGGAAGGCCAGTGTATCTACATCGGAGAAGTGGTGGTATGAGAGGGTTGATATGAAAACGGGCAGTATACTGGTGCCAAAGAGCATATATAATTATGAGATGAGATATGATCTGGTAAAAGATGAAATGGGGAAGTGGAGGGTGGATAAATTAAAGATTCTCAGGGAAGAAAGACAGTGAACGGGAAGTGTGGAATCGTAGATACTTCTTCTGCCGTCCTGTGACGGGGCACGGCAGGTTTTGCGTATCGTATGCTTTTGGCCATACGGTGGCGAAGAAGCGGAAAAATATTGTAAATTATAAGTTATGAAGAGATTGCCTGAAAAAGCACTGCCTTTTTTAGTGGGAATTTTTGCCGCTGTTCTGTTTTTGCCTCACATTACCTATGCCCAGCCGAAGATCGTCTTTGAGCAGGAGGCCTACAACTTTGGTGATGTTATGCAGGGTGACGATGTCGAACATACATTTGTGTTTAGAAATGCGGGCACCGATGAATTGATTATCGAGAAGGTTTCCACATCGTGAGGATGTACTGCGACGGTGGTCAGTTCGGACCACCTTATGCCCGGAGAGCAGGGACGGATTGATGCCGTTGTGAAGACAAAGGGCAAAAAGGGAAGGATAAGAAAGACCGTAGCTGTCTTCTCGAATGACCCGGACAGGCAGACTGTTACACTTTCGCTTGTAATGAATGTCATAGATCCTTATCATACGCAGAAATTCGGAGCAAAAGCGATATTCAGCAGCCCCTGTGCAGAGTGCCACGTTGATAGGGGGAAGGGTAAGACGGGCGCCGCCCTCTTTAATGCCGACTGCCTGATCTGCCACAGGACGGGGAAGCCCGGAAAGCCCTTCAGCGATCTGAAGGGAATGACGCAAGATGATATCCGGTCGGCCACGATGTCGGGTATTCCGGGGACCATAATGCCGGGATTTTCATGGAAGGAGGGAGGGCCACTTACCTCGGATGATATCGATTCTATAGTCAGGTATATTAAGAGAAGGTGAGGATAGAATATTTTATGGTGAACCGTTCAGGCCGTTTAAACGGCTTGAAATGATTTAAGAGAGTCATTATTGTGTCTTTCGGTATTCCTCCCTTCAGTTCAGCGAAATACAATAATTATTTTGGACAACGGTGACCTGACCATATACCGGTTGGCCTCCCGCTCAAAGCGATAAATGTTTCTGTATATTATTAAGAGAGTGTTTTATCTTATCCCGCTTCTGATCGGGATAACCTTGCTGACTTTTCTTCTCACCAGGTCATTGCCCGGCGATCCCGCACTCAATCTTGTAGGAGAGAGGGCCAACCCCGAGGTTCTTGAAAATATAAGAAAGGACATAGGCGCCGACAGCCCGTTTTTTATACAGTATGCAGGCTATCTCAAGATGCTGCTGAAGGGGCAGATGGGTGTCTCATATTTCACAAAGAGGGAGGTATTTGCCGATATTCTGCTCAAGTTCCCGAACACCCTCATGCTTGCATTCTGTGCGATGTCGATTGCCATTCCTTTCGGTCTCATTCTCGGTTTCTTTACCGCTGAAAGACGGGGAACGATTATCGACAGGGTTGTGACATCCCTGTCTGTTATGGGCCTGAGTGTACCTGTATTCTGGAGCGGGCTGCTGATCATGCTCCTGTTTTCCCTGAAGATGAAGCTCTTCCCTCCGTCGGGGACGGGGGGGCTGAGGTTCATGGTGCTCCCGGCCATCACACTTGCGCTTCCGGCGCTTGCAACAATAGCGAGGATTACACGTACGTCCGTAATAGAAATCCAGGAGATGCCTTTTATTAATACGGCAAGGGCAAAGGGCCTTAATCACAGGCGGATTCAGTTCGTGCATGTCTTCAGAAATGTGATAATACCGGTTATCACCGTTGCGGGCCTTGACTTCGGGAGCTATCTTAACGGTTCCGTGCTTACTGAGACGATATTCGGATGGGACGGTATAGGAAAGTTTACCATGGAAGGCATAATCAGGAGGGACTACCCGGTTATCATGGGATGTATTATAGTTGGGACAGTCGTTTTTGTACTCATAAACCTCATGGTTGATATAGCATATCACTATCTTGATCCAAGGGTTAAGTTACATGAAGTTCGCAGATAAATCCGTAATTTACCTTCTTTGTCTCATTATAACAGTAACAATAATTGCACCCGTTATAACCGGTTCCGACCCTCTGAAAATAGATCTTGACAGCCTGAAGCAGCCGCCGTCGATTCATCATTTGTTTGGAACGGATACGAAGGGAAGAGATATCTTTTCGAGGGTTCTTTATGGAGGAAGGGTATCGCTTGGCATATCTCTCCTTGCCGCCGTTTTTTCCATGAGTATCGGGTTTTTGGTCGGGTTAATAGCCGGATATGCAGGGGGACGAATTGATTCTATCCTGACGGCTCTTATAGATCTTGTGCTGTCATTCCCTTCGCTCCTGCTGGCAATCGGGATATCCGTCGTCCTTCCGCCCGGTATTTATACTGTAATGATCGCAATTGCATCCGTGGGTTGGGCGTCGTTTGCAAGGGTAATAAGGGGATATATCCTTACCATAAGGGAGATGCCTTATGTGGAATCGGCCAGAGCGGTAGGCTGTTCAGGCACAAGAATCCTGCTTTTTTATCTGCTGCCTCAGTGCATACCTATCGGGATTGTCATGATGGGGCTTAAGCTTGGAGGCTACATAATTACCGAAGCATCGCTCGGTTTCCTGGGGCTTGGCCAGCAGCCGCCGGCTCCGAGCTGGGGTGGAATGATCAGTGCAGGGAGGGCATATATACTCTCTGAACCATGGATTGTGTTTTTCCCCGGCGCCGCAATTGTTGTTACAGCGCTCTGCTTCAATCTGTTAGGTGATATTTTGAGGGACAGCTATGGTTTGAGGATTAAATAGAGTCTGTGTATAAAGTCAGTCTCTCTATCTGTCATTCCGGCAGTTCTTAAGCCGGAATCTATTCTTTTCAATAAGTTCTGAATGCCAGATTACAGATTTCGGGCATGACAAAAACAAGAAATGGCAGTTTATATACAGACTCTAAATAGACCGTAAAGATTCAGCTATGGATTTGCGCCGGGTGTCGCTGGTATTTTTTCTTTTATGATCGTAGAAAACTTCTTTGAGTCCATCTGTGTGAATGCGGCTAAAAAGAAATAAATTACTGATGGACTTGTAAAAATGCCGAAAAGGGGATGGCTAAGCAATAATCGTTAGATATAAGGCTCACAAATTTCGAGGAATGAGGCGTACTTACGTATACCGCAGTGAGGAGATAATTTGATGCAACGCAGTAGCCGGCGACTTTTTGCGACGCCATAAATTATTGTTCTCTGAGCTTTTCCTCTTCTTCCTGCTCTGTCTTGCATTCTATGCACATGTCGGTAACGGGTCTTGCTTCAAGTCTCTTGATTCCGATTTCCGCACCGCATGCCGTACACTGGCCATAGGTTCCGTTTTCTATGATTTCCAATACGCTTTCAATTTTTTTGAGCAGTTTCTGTTCCCTGCCCTTCAGCCGCAGCATGAAATTCCTGTCTATTTCTGCAGAAGCCTGATCGCCCATGTCGGGAAAAAGTATCTGCCCGGGCAGATCATTCATAAGCGCTGTCTCTGCATCTGAAAGGAGCCGTTCTTTCTGTTTCTGAAGCCTGATCTTAATCTTCTCTATCTTCTTTTCCCGCATTGTCTGGGTTCTGGATGAACTTTCCCTGACCTTCTTCCCGGCGGTTTTCTTGGCTTTTTTTACAGACTTAACACTTTTCTTTACTTCCTGTACGGTCTTTTTCGTGCCGGTCACGGTCTTCTTTGTCTCTGATTTTGTTTTTTTTACTTTCTTTTTTATATTTTTCTTAACAGTCATAAATAACTCCTCGAATATGTGTCAAAAGAGAATCCCTGCAGCAATGTACAGTGCTTTTAAAAATTTTAATAGTCTATCAGAATGTTTCTTATTTAGTCAATCATGCTGTAATTTATCCCGGTAATTAATGAATTGAGCAATAGAGTATTTGGTTGCTATCATAACATCGTATACCCATTTTTTATATAATGGAATCTCAAAAGATTAATATCAAAAAGTATTGGAAAATCCCCCCTTGCCCCCTTTTCCAAAGTGGGGGATTGCTGTTTCCCCTTTTGGCAAAGGGGGATTTGTCACTCAATCATGTTATGCGTTATCTTTCTCTACGGCCTTCTTTTTCCGTGGTTCTCTGTCTTTGATGCTTTCTCAATGGTTCACGATGTTATTATTAAACCCGGTATTTTCTTGAGAGTGTTTTCTTGAAAAAAAAGCAGTTGATATGATAAGTTTAATCATATATGTCTTTCTTCGAGTCCCTTGTAAACAGTATTGAAGAGACGATTATAGCCGTTGACCGGAAGAATAAAGTAAAATATATAAATAAAACGGGGGAGGAACTTTTCGGATTTCATTCAGGAAGTGTTGTAGGTAAACATCTCGCACTGATATTCAATAATGACAATACAATTATGCCACTGGTGAAAAAGGCCATGAAGGAAGTGAGGCCTATCAGCGGCAATAAAGCCCTTTTCAAAATCAGGGATAATATGCGCTTTGATTTTACGGTATCGCCGTTGATCGATAAGGGCAAGGCCGAAGGTGCAGTGATACTGCTGAGACAGACGCATGACATGCCGGGCAAGGTTGATGAACAGTTTGATTCAATAATGTATCTGCTTTCGTCTGTAGCTCATGAAATCAAGAATCCTCTCGGGGGCATCAGGGGGGGAGCACAGCTGCTGAAAAAGAAGGCGGGATGTAATGATTCGAGGCATCTGGACATAATCATTAAAGAGACGGAGCGTCTTGACAATGTTGTTAAGAATTATCTCTTTATTGGAAGGAAGCCCGTATTTAACAGGCTTAACATACATGAATTGATTGAGGAGGCTGTAAACTTGCTTGAACCGCATCTGAAACTACGTAAAATTACTCTAATCAGGGCATATGACCCAAGCCTTCCTCTTATCAGGGGAGATGAAGGAAAACTTCTGCAGGTGTTTATAAATATTATGAAGAATGCAAAGGAGGCGATGCCGTCGGGTGGAAGCCTTACTATTAAAACCAGACCGGCATTTGAATATATGGTCGAGAAGAAAAAAAAGGTGAAGAGGCGCTATTCAGTCGTGTCTGTTCAGGATACCGGCGCAGGTATTGCTGATGAGGATTACGAAAAAGTTTTTATGCCTTTTTTTACGAGGAAGAAGGAGGGTTCCGGTCTCGGCCTTGCCATATCCGGCAAGATTATACGCGATCATAATGGCATGATAAAGATAAAAACAAAACAGAAAAAGGGTACTTCTGTAAATATTTATCTTCCGTTTGCGGACTGATACATTTTTTTATTTTCTAAAACGATACATATCTGTGCACAATAGATATCAGGGGAAAACCACGGGGGATACGCCCGCTATCCATTTAGTGCAACACAGTAGCGGCGACTTTTTGAGACGCCATCAAACTTGGGGAATTTATGAATGCAACGTAAGGAAATTGTTGTTATCGATGATGATGAGAGTATTGCCTGGGTCGTAAAAAGTGCCCTTGAACAGCATGGCTGCAAGGTTGCCACCAAAGGGACCATAAGCAGGGGAATTAAGTCGATAAAGGATTCTACCAAAGTTGTTCTTCTCGATCTTGTCCTGCCTGATGGAAGCGGCCTTGATGCACTTACTGAAATCAGGGAGATGTATCCCGACGTTACAGTCATTATCATAACAGCACATGGAAGGATGCAAAGTACAATCGAGGCGATGAAGCGCGGCGCCTACGACTATCTTGAGAAACCTTTTGATATAGAGGAACTCATACTGATAATTGACCGTGCCTGCAGGGATTTTGACCTGAGACGGGAGGTTAAATCGCTCAAAAAGGAAGTATTTGCCGGTGAAATCCCCCAGATGATAGGGAAAAGCCCGAATATTGTAAGGGTATTTAAACAGATAGGCAGGGTTGCCGGAAAAGATATAACAGTTTTGATCACCGGTGAAAGCGGTACCGGCAAGGAACTTGTTGCGCGCGCCATACATTTTAACAGTGACAGGTCCGATGGAAGGTTCGTAGCGGTAAATCTTGCGTCAATTCCTGCAAACCTGATCGAAGGCGAGCTTTTTGGCTGGGTGAAAGGTGCATTTTCCGAAGCAAAAAAGGCTTACCAGGGTAAGATTGCTTATGCAGATGGAGGCACGCTTTTCCTTGATGAGATAGCGGAACTGGATATAAACCTTCAGGCAAAACTCCTGAGATTTATGCAGGATAGAGAGTTTGCTCCCCTTGGCAGCAATGATGTCAAAAAGGCGGATATCAGAATAATGGGCGCCACTAACCGTGACCTGAAAAAGGCTGTCGAAGAGGGGAGGTTCAGGGATGACCTTTATTACAGGTTTAATGTGGTTGAGATCAAGATTCCTCTACTGAGAAACAGGCATGAAGACATCCTTCCCCTTGCCAGATATTTTCTGAAGCTTGCAGAGAAAAAGTTTCATACCGAGGAAAAACAACTGACAAGAGATGCAAAAAAATTTCTTCAGCACTATGACTGGCCGGGGAACGTCAGGGAACTCGAAAATATGATATATAAGGCTGTAGTGCTTTCCTCCGGTACTACTATCGAGGAGAGAGACCTGTCCTCAGATGAGATTGCAAGGTTTACTATTAAGGACTTCTTCGAGGAGAAGATCAAGAGGTATCTTTCGGAAATGGCTAAACTCGAGAACGGAAACCTCTACGAAACTATCCTGTGTGAAGTGGAAAAAGCAATAATTGAGATTGCAGTTGATTATACGCATGGAAACCAGTTGAAGGCAACAAGGATACTCGGGATTAACAGGAACACGCTTCATAGCAAGATTAAGGAATATAAAATAAAGTGCAATAGTAACAGAAAAAAGAAGAAGTAATCTGTTGTTTTTCCATGGTCGATTATGTTAATTTAGTTTATCCTTGCCCTTATGTGTATTAAATGATAAGGGCTAAAATCCAAAAGGAGGTTTAGATGTATTACTACGAAAATATTGCTATTCTCGATCCATCCCTCGGCGAAGAAGAATTATCCGATGCTACAGAGAAGATTATATCCCTGATAACCGGAAACGGCGGAGAGATTGTTAAAAATGAAAACTGGGGTAAAAAAGACCTTGCTTATGAAATCCATAAGAGGACGAAAGGGTTTTATCTTTTTATAGTCTTCATGGCTCCGGCCGAAGTAATAAAAAAACTTGAGGATTACTATAAGGTTTTTGATCCGGTGTTTAAATTCATGGTTATCAAGATGAGCAAGAAAGAGATAGCGGCGCTTATCAAGGCCAAGCAGACTGATGAAAAAAAAGAAGAAGAAACTGCCGAAGAGGGGGCCGAAGTTGTATAACCGCATAATATTGATAGGCAATCTGACCAAGGATCCTGAATTGAGATATACGCCGAATGGCGCTGCCGTCTCAACATTCAGGATTGCCGTTAATACCCGTTATAAACAGGGAGAGGAGAATAAGGAAGAGACGCTCTTTATTGATACAGTGGTTTTTGGTAAACAAGCTGAAAACTGCAGTGAATATCTTTCAAAGGGTAGCCAGGTGCTTGTAGAGGGGCGGCTGCAGGAAAGAAAATGGGAGACCGATGGCCAGCAGAAGAGTAAATTTGAGGTTGTAGCACAGAATGTCAGATTTCTGACGAAGAGAGGAGCAGCTCAAAAGAATGAAACTGCCCGGGGCGGGACGCCGGTGCCTGATGAAACCACGGATTTAGAACCTTTTTAATTGTTTATTATGAGTATTTACGGAAATTAATGGTGTAATCCCTTGATTTACTTTATTCGGGGAATTTATTTTATATGAAAGGAGATGTTAAATTGCGACCCAGAAGATTTCAGCGCAGGAAATTTTGCAGGTTTTGTGCCGAAAAGGTTGATTACATTGATTATAAGGATACAAGAATTCTCAAGAGCTTTATTGCAAGCAGAGGCAAGATATTTCCGAGCAGGATGACCGGTGTGTGTGCCAGACATCAGAGAGAACTTTCGATGGCCATCAAGAGAGCGCGCAATATAGCCTTACTGCCTTTTATGGAAAAATGATATGAGAATACCAAAGTCCTGGGTTTCCATTATTGCAATGCGTATAACCAAGACTCTCATAGAAAAAGGTTTGATAGAGCCAAAAGTAAAAACCAGCCAGCTCATTGACATATCTCAGGAAATTCTTCTCGAAGAACTTATGGTTGAGGACCGCCTGAATGACGAGGTCAGAGAGATTCTTAAGACTTATGAGAGAGAAATCGATTCGAAGCGGCTTGATTACAGGAAAGTCTTTGATATGACGAAATACAAACTTGTCCGGGAGAGGAATATTATATTGTGAGACTTTCTGATGACAAGATATCCCATATGAGTCATATATTATTCAAAGGGCTTATTGAACGCGATGCCATAGAACCTAAAGAAGAAGAAGGCAAGATACGCCATGAGATAAGAAGGGTAATCGAGGATGAATTGAAGGTGGGAGAGGATATGGATGAGACGGTTAGGCGTAAACTCCAGTCTTTTTCAAGGAAAATCATTGAGGGGAGCCCTGAGTGGGAAGTCCTTTACAGGAAGTTTTATACAGAAGAGGAAGTAAGGAGAGGCAGAAGTTCCTGATTACCAGGTTATGCCTCCTTGCTGTATTATCAGTTCTTTCAATATTGCTTTATTTCAGAACCCCGGCCGGTAAGCCACTTATCTGGTTTATCCCTGCGGGCCTTGCCTTTTTTGCCATTGTTTACTTTGCCGTAATAAAAGAAGAAAAAAGGTTCAACTTTGAGTTGATGCTGTTCCCCCCCATTCTACTTTCCGCCGTCTCCATGTATTTTGGGAAAGAATGGCTGCATTTTCTTGTTTTACCCTATATGACTTTCCTGACCTTTTATTCCTCACCAATAAACATTATTGTCCTGAGCGCCCTTCTGCCCTTTATAAACATGTATGGGTTTTTCACAGACAGCAGAGATATGACTCTTGTATTTTTTTATGTGGCAGTTGCGGTTTCCAGCATTACGATGGTCTGGCTTACCAGGCATATCAGGAAAGAAAAGAAATCTGCCGAGGAGTCTCTTAATACTATCAGGAACGGTGCATCAGAGTTTGCAGATACAGCCATATCGCTCAAGGATGAATCCATAATGTCAAACTATTTCTCTTCATTGCTTGAAGTGGAGGAAGAGTTCGGCAGAGTTCTTAATACTGTCAAGAGATCTCTTTTTGCAGACAGTGCATTGTTTTTTGAAAAGGATTCGCTGGGACAGTTGAAGCTCAGGAGTACTACGGAGGAGGATAAGTCGGTAATTATGACAGGTGGCGGTGTAATCGGAACTGTATTGAACGGTAAACAGGGACTCATAATAGATGAGATCAAGAGGAAAAAAACAGACGCCGGTTATATCAAAAAATATGAATTTGATTCACTTGCCGCCGTATGTGTTCTGGAGGGAGATTTTGTTGTTGGGGTTCTTGCTGTAGACAGCGACAGGTATAATGCCTTTAACAGTTCGGACCTTGAGACGCTTAACGGTTTTTCGGATATAATCAGCGGCATTGTCAGGCGTGGGAGGATATACCCTCAGATCAGGATTTCCCATGAGGGTTTGAAGACGCTGCATAACGAATCTTTTGAGTTGTTATCCACACTTGATATAGGCAAACTGTGTAAAAGGATCGTTAAGGCCGTTAACGGGATTTCGGGTGAGCCTGTTGCGCTTTTTCTTAAAAAAGAAAAGATGTATGAACTTGTGGCGTCATATAACATAATCGCTCCGGAAAAGAAATCATATATGATGGGAGATACGCTCCTGGATATATGTATCAAGAACAGCCAGAGGTTATATCTTTCGGATGTTTCGTCACACAAAAAAAAGGTGCTTCCATTTAAGACCGGTGATATTGCTTCGGTGATATGCTTTCCAATGGTCTACGAAGACAGCATGCAGGGTCTGGTAGTTACCATATCCGGCAAAAAAAATGCATTTAACATATATCAGATGGACCTGATGGATGTCTTGACAAACCAGGCGTCGGTATCGATTGCAAATGCCCGGTTGCACCATGATATTGAGAAGATGGCTATTACGGATGGGCTGACCGGTCTCTATAACCACCGTTATTTCCAGGAGCGTCTTGCAGAAGAATTCAGAAGGATAGGAAGAAACAGGATCCCTCTTTCATTGATAATTACGGACATTGATTTCTTTAAGAATGTGAATGATACATACGGTCATCCCGCCGGTGATGTGGTTTTGAAAGGGGTATCGGATATAATAAAAAGCAGGATGAGAGAGACTGATATGGCCGCGAGATATGGTGGTGAGGAATTTGCTCTGATCCTCATAAACACTAACCCGGGAGGGGCAAAGCAAATAGCTGAAGATTTGAGGCGTTCAGTGGAGAAGACCGACTTCCCCGGAGCCGGAAGAATCAGTATCAGTCTCGGTATATCGAGCTTTCCGGCCGACGCTGATTCAAAAGAAGAGCTCATAAAAAAGGCGGACGAGGCCCTTTATTTTGCAAAGGAAAACGGCAGGAACAGGTCTGTGCTCTGGTCCGGGGCGGGAAAGTAATGGATTATTTTATTTCGACTGTTTCAGATAAAGAGATTAAGAGAGAAAAACAGAAGGCCCGGGACCTCCGCAGAACACAGTGGTGGAAGAGAAAATGCTCGGAAGGAAGATGTTACTACTGCGGCAGGAATGAACTCCCGGGCGAGCTTACAATGGATCACATTGTTCCGGTTATAAGGGGAGGGAAGTCGACGAAAAACAATGTTGTCCCGGCGTGCAAGGAGTGCAACAACAGGAAGAAACACTCCCTTCCTCTTGAATGGGACGAGTATCTGAAAAGATTAGAAAAAGAAAAAATCGATTGACCCATGAAAAGGTCAGGTTTATTTGTCTTTCTTCTCTTCATTTCGTTGTCTCTATATTTCCCCGGTGTTCTTTTCGCTGAGGTCATTGTCCACGACGGGATTGCCGTATCGGGAAGGCCTGTTACTCTTGAGGCCGAAACCGGAAGCGGGTTTTTCAGAAGGGGTGGAGAGCTCGTGGAGTTTTTCATTGACGGGAAATCCATAGGGAAAAACCTCTCGGGTGGTGATGGCCTGGCGTACAAAGAGACCATACCGGGGACTGCAGGTCTTATGAAAATCAGCGCTGAATCCGGTAAAGACAGAGGAGAAGGGCTGCTCCTGGTATTGAAAAAGAAAGCAGAAATAGTATTCATCGATGTTGAGGGGAGCATTATGGATAAAGAATATCTAATGAGACCGAGAGAGGGCAGCCGTAAGGCGATTGAGAATATATCAAAGAGATTCCCCGTTGTTTTGATTCAGACCGGAATTTTAGGTATAAGACTCACAAAAAAATGGCTTAAGGAGAATGGATTTCAAAAGATACCATTGCTCCCGTGGGAAGACGGGGCTGTCTTTGAGGAGGTAAAAGAAAAAGGTTTAAAGGTGAAGGCTGTGATAGGAAGTCAAAGAGTTATTGACTCGGCTGAAGAGTTAAAACCGGTGGCATTTTCTTTTGGGAAAGAAGTTGAAGGGGCAAAGACTGTAGGGAAGTGGAATGAGATAGAGAAAAGACTGAAATAAGATGGTGCGAGAGGGGGGATTTGAACCCCCACAGGAAATCCCACTGGATCCTAAGTCCAGCGCGTCTGCCAGTTCCGCCACTCTCGCTTAATTGATTTTAAAGGATTTTCTGAGGTAGGGTCAATTATTCAGAGCCTTCAGATGACTATTTAAAAAAATACAGGGACACAACTTGTGAGCTTACGAACTTTGGAAGATGAAATGAAGGAGATAAAATATTTCACAACGACCGGCAGAGCATTGGGCAGTGAACAATTTGTCGGTGAAATGGAGCAGAAACTGCAGAGAAGGTTTACATTAAAATCACCCGGGAGACCGGGAAAGAAAAAGGAGTAAGAGAAATATGGGATGTGGAGCCTGTCTAAAAACTCCACCAAATGTCCTATTGATGGTAAGATTATAAATGTAATCCATACAATCCTGAAGCGTCAATTGGCTGAAAGAAGCTTGCCATTCAGGAATAACTACTTCTGTAATTTTCTCATAAAGCCGTTCGCCGAGCTCCCGCAGGCAATTCGGAGTAATTTTCGTTGGCGTTTTGACTGCTGTATATGCGTTCTCAAAATACCAACGTTCCCATTCTTGAATTGTCTTTGGCTGACATTCTCGAATGAGCATCATTACCGCACCAACTTTATTTGGTCTTGATAATTGATAAGTTTGGCAGGCATAGTTCAGGACTTTTTCTTTCTTGCCGAATTCCATTGAATATTTTTGAGTTTTAGCCATTTAATGCCTCTGGAAGTTCAAGAATTTATCCTTGTATTTAAAGTCGGTTGAACCGTCAACGTACGCTAAACCTTTTTTGATTATATGAGCATTTATAAAAGTCTTGTTTTTTAAGTAGAGATAGCAAAGAAGATTATTGCGTTCATCATATTTTCGGCTGTCGAACTTCATGAACACTTTTTGCCCCTTTGTTTTTTCAAGTAAGAATTTGATTGCTTGGCCGTTAACAGATTTATTTTCTTTAACTCCAAGCAGGCGAACAATTAAATCATTGTTCAGCTTTATCAACTCAGGGCTGATTACTTCTTTGACTGAATAATATACTTCTCTCTCCCGACTGTTTTTATCAATCTTTGAACCGAATTGAAGTTTTTTCAGGTCAATCTTCTTGTCAAGTTTATGAGGATCTTTGAAGATATAAGGCAGATTCTCAATTTCTTTATTCAAGTCGGTCTTGACGCTATCAGTCAGGAACACATACTCTGTTTCTGCAAGGTCAGATTGATTAATATTCAGCTTTTCCTTAACTATTGAAATAAAGTCAGCGTTAATTTCATAGCCAATCGAATTGCGGCATAGATTTCGGGCAGCGAGTGAGGTTGTCCCGC
>BDTO01000010.1 GCA_002897855.1 bacterium BMS3Bbin05 | reverse complement strand
ATCAATAATGCATCACAATCCGTACAGATAAAGCTCTTAAGGGTCCTTCAGGATGGAACGATAATGAGGGTTGGAGGTGTTGAGCCGTTTGAGGTTGATATCCGCATACTGGCGGCTTCCAATTCCGATCTCAAAAAAGAGGTTGAGACCGGTAAATTCAGAAAAGACCTCTTATACCGCCTGAATGTAACTATAATAGACATCCCGCCTCTCAGAAACAGGAAGGATGATATCCCGATACTGGCTTATCATTTTTTAAATAAATATAACCAGCGATTCTCCAGGAAGATTAAAGCCTTCCGTCCGGACACAATGGAATTGCTGCTAAACTATTCATGGCCGGGAAATGTGAGAGAGCTTGAAAATGTTGTTGAACATGCAGTGATTATTACCCAGCCTCAACAGGATATCGCACCGGAACATCTTTCCATGGACATAAGGAAGGGACAGCAAAGCGTTCTCCCCGTTCCCTCCTCTTTTATGCGTCTCGATGATATGGAACAAACCTTAATCCAGCAGGCATTATTAATGTCCAACGGTCATAAGGCGCAAGCCGCCAAAGCCCTCGGTATCAGCACCGCTACGCTCTGGAGAAAATTGAAAAAACTCCGGATTGGATAATACAGTGCATTTCAAAATGAAAGAACCTTTCATTTTGAAATGCACTGTTAGTATCGGCATACCTGTTTCTTTTTGGCTCAACACACCTGATTAGTTACTAATAATTCTTTTTATTCGAGTCGTTATAGTATTTAGGCAAACCTCAATCCCATCCTGGTATCCTTCTTGCTTTTCTAACTATCAAAAGAGAAATTCTCCCTATACAGGCAAAACACTCTAATCACTAATCAGGCTTCGCCGGTATAGAGGAGAACAAAGAAAAAAACTTTTGGGAGTGTAATGGGCCAACTTACTTTGGAAGGGGAAACCCCTGTCTTTAGACCATTCCGAGGGCAAAGATCACCGGAAGAAAAAATACAAAGTAAAACGCGGAATGATAACATTGGTATTGTTTCCATTGGTGGATTAGATAAGGAACTGATCAACCGGATCGGAGACAATATCAGCCAGACCTTCAACGCAAGGATAAGCATTACAAACACTCATTTCCCCCCTTGTTCACATTATATCCAGAAAGAGGGACAGTATCCTGCGAGTGCGTTTATTGAATATCTTAAAACCATACCTAACGGCTGCAACAAAGTTCTTGGTATCACTGACACTGACTTATCATACCCGGGGTTAAATTACGTTTTTGGTCTTTCCGACCCGGCATCACAAGTCTCCATTATTTCCATAACCCGTTTCAAAGGGAAAAACGGTCTTCTTTCATCAAGGCAGAAAATGATCGAAAGGGCAATCAAGACAACTATCCATGAATTGGGTCATACATATGGGCTTTCGCACTGTAAGGACCATAGGTGCGTTATGTTTTTCTCTTTCAACCTATTGGATACGGATTACAAAGGCAAGGATTTCTGTTTGAAGTGCAACAGGGAATTACATAAGGTATTAAACACTGTTTAAGACAAAAAAGGAATATGCAAATGTCTGAAGATACAAAAGGGGATATATAGCAATGGTGAAAGAAAGGAAGCACGTTTTATGGATTATTATTTTACTTGCAGGAATTGTATTGTATGGAGGAGAGGTCATTCCCCTTAACATAAGCCTGGATGGATATACAAAAACGGATATAGCTGCTGCGGCAGATGCAGCAGAGGTTCCATTTTCCAGGTTTGTATGGTATCCGAGCAGGTCCGGCATTAAGAGGGCTCAGATATCTTATAGCGTAACCAAAACCCTGCGGTTCGATTTCATTATTAACAAGAAAACCGATATCTCAGAAGTAAAGTTTGGTATCCCGAGAAGTTATGCAAAAATGGGCATCAGAATTGAGCCTAATAAGGTTGCTCTAAGTAATGGGAAAGCAGGGTCGAAGGCTGTCTTTGAAATTCCGCAGGGAATCCCTATCGGAAGGTTCGACATGCTGGTCGTTGCCGTAGATGCCAAAACAGGCAAGGTGATCGGAAAAGGGAAAATACCGTTCATTTTAGTGCCGGCCGGCGGGGATTGATCGGGTCCGCATCACTTTGTCGATCAAACAACGGAAGGAGGATAAAGATGTCTCAAAGTGTAAAAGGGGGTCTTACATTGCATTGGTTGTGGGCCGCGGTTGTAATGGCATATCTGGCCCTGGGATTTATGTTGCCGCCTCTGGATAAACCCATGAAAGAACTGAGTAAGACAAAGATGCATGTGGTTAGCCCCGAGGAGCAGAAGAAGCAGGAATCAGACATTGTATTTTAACTGTAAAATTCAACGGGCTAAAGGATTGGAGATCAGTTGATGACTGAAAATATAGCAGCAGCCGTCAGGAAACTCGTTGTTCCCGTAGTGTTCTTAACTGCTATCGCAGGTGTACAGCCTGATATCCCTTTAGGCCATATTGGAACACAGGTAGCTGAAGCTAAGGATGTGGATGCCTCTACCCATGCTCCAAAAGTAGAGTTTCAATGGTATCCGACTATACCCGGGAAAACGGTGCAGGAGGTTACCACCGAGACGGAAGTTGCCATCCCGTTTAAGTTCAGAATCAAGGAGCGGGTATCCCTGGTTATATTCACAATTTCTAAAGAATACAGGGCCTTCGGAATCAGAATAGTCAAAAGAACGGCTCATGTCAGGGAAGGTGCTGCCATCTCTAAAGTCGATTTTAATGTGCCGGGAGGAATGCCCCTCGGCAGACACAGTCTTGTCATCCGGGTGATAGATTCAGATACCGGAAAAGAAATTGGTCAGGGAGAAATACCTTTTATTCTTTTACCATCGGGTATTGAATGTCTGTGTTGAAACTTAAGTCCGCCGGTTAGACAGTGTACAGCAAAAAATAACATCAGGAGGAAATGATGCAAAAAAGTTTTAAAGCTCTGTTGCTATCAATCTTCATACTCTCAGCTCTTCTTATTATTGGGACAGGAGAGGTTTTTTCCCCAAACAGCAGTCCAGGCGAATTTATAAAACTGGGCGTGTCGACAGTGGCAAATGCAGCGGAAACCCCCTCTGTCGAATTTGCCTGGCATGCTAACAGACCGGGCATAAAGACGGCTCAAATAGCGCTTGGAAGAGCTACAACTCTCAGCTTTGAGTTCATCCTCAAAGGGCAATTCGATGTCTCGCAGATAAAGTTTGGAATACCGAGAGAATTTGTAAAGATGGGTATTCAAATTGACCCCAAGGTGGTTGATGTAATCAAAG
>BDTO01000009.1 GCA_002897855.1 bacterium BMS3Bbin05 | reverse complement strand
TTGATGAATATTATCCACCTGAGAGCATAATTCGTATTGTGCTGGACAATCATTCGTCTCATATTTCAAAAGAAACGATGGAGTATCTTGAGTCCCGACCAGGTAGATTTATCTATGTGCATACGCCTAAACATGGGTCATGGTTGAATTTGGTTGAATCTGTATTTTCTAAGATGGCTCGAACATTTTTAAGGCATATAAGAGTCAACTCAAAAAAAGAACTTAAAGATCGTATTCTTCAGGGCATCAATGAAATCAACTCCTCCCCTGTAGTTCATAGGTGGAAAAAGTTCGATCTTGCTATTGTTTAAATGTAAGCATTTTAATGAATTGAAATACTAGATAGATACCTGATTTCTGAAATGACCCGGATTAAGGAAAGCGGCACTATTTTTCTATTGTTAATCCGTATTTGTCAGGATGCTTCAATACATCTGAAAAGTAATCAATAAAGGCATACAGATCAACAAGATGCTCTTTTATGACTTGCAATAATTCCCCCCTTGATACCTCCCAGTAGATATGAACAAGTCTGTTTCTGTATCCCGCCAGTTTTTTGTTCTTTTCAGCAAAATCCACGGGAATAATCCCATACTCGCTGAGACTTAGTATTATCTGCTGGTAATCCCTTGTTTTTGCAGGAAATCTTGATAAAAAATGGCTTCCTATCGTTAAAATTCCTTCAAGTACCCTTCTCAGATAGTGTTCCGCAAGTCCATAATTGCTTTTATCTTTCTTAAACTCTTCAGGTGTAAGACCTGAGAAGACCTTAAGTTCTTCAAGACTATCATTAATATCAGCAAGGATATTTCTAACCTTCTGTACATTTATTGGTATTTTATCCATTATGGTTATGTTACTGCCTCATCAAATATCTTTTCAAAAAACCGGAAATCAAGATAAAGCAAGGTAATTCTCTCCTTGTAGTCACAGAAAAATGAATCCTTGGAGGTGTAGAGTACGATCCCATCCATGACAGCCCTGAATTGTAAACTTAAAGGCGCCTCGTGAAGATAGACAACATCAATATTATCCCCTATCTTCAGTGAAAACTCCTCATGGAGACTTCCATATACATCAACAGGATCATTCTTTAATTTTGACAGGTCACTAAAAAGGACACCAACATCAACATCACTTAGTGGATGTGCGCCTCCTTCAACCTGTGAACCAAAAAGGATTACGAGACCAACCCCGTTCGCCCTCAGAACATCTTCGTCAAGATTAACAGAGACCCGGCCGTCCGTGATGAATTTTCGGCTATTCATGATTTTCATTATACCATACTCTTTCAGGCCTGGATTATCTAAATAGTGTCTGTGTATAAATTGCCGTTTTTTATTTTTGTCATGCCCCGAAAGCGTTCGGGACATCCGGAACTTATTGAAAAGAATAGATTCCCCGACTAAGTCGGGAAATGACAGATAGAGAGACTGACTTTATACACAGACTCTAAATAAGCACATCCCGCACAATCATATCTAAAAGACCCTCCACTTTTTATCATTCCTGACGGATTGATTTTGCAATAAGTGATATTGCTATATCCAGATGCTCTTCCGGATTGAACAGAGGCCCCAATATCTGTGTTTGCCCCCCCTTGTTCAAAAGTGTTTCATCGTATAAGGCTCCGGCACACAGGCGCTTGAGTTCTGAAATAATAAAGGCAAAGTTTGCAGAGCGCGAAGGCTTGAGCCTTTCGCCCAAAGAGGAATAATTCAGGGAATTCTCACGGAATACAACTATATTATTTTCTTTATCGTATATATGAATAAAGCCCTCCCGATTTTCTGATACATCTATATATTCTTTCTCAGAGGATGAGGTCATCACAAGCCCGCCCGAAAGAAGAGCATTTCCCATACTGAACTTTCGCTCCTTTTCCGTCCTGGTTTCCCTGGTTTGTTTCATGCTCATTCCCCTTAAAATAAGGTTTACACTGGTATAATCGACAGCAAGTCTCTTCGCATGTCCCGATTCGATAACCAGCCCTCTTTCTTCAAAGGAAAACTTCCTGACAGTAATACGGCCAGCTTCAGATTCCAGTTCATCTTCCTTGAGAACTATCGCCCTGAATCCTGCTGAATTTATTTTGGCAGCGGTTTTCTCAGCCTCTCCAAGCTCAGCAAAACTGGCAATAATAACAGGAAATCTTCCGGCAACACGGAGACGCGCTCCCGCTTCATAAGCCGATATACCGACCGCTTCGGCAAGCAGCCCGGTGGAATCACCGGCATCAGCAGGCACTTTATGTATCGCAACGATATGCATTATTATCATTATATAACATCGCCCCCCAAAATGGTCTTTCCGTATCTTAATATGCCGGTCATTTCAATCTTAAATACCGCTATCCGTATTTTTCTTTATCCATACCGGCAAATTCTGATAACATACAGAAATATTATGTTTTCAATACGCTAAGATGCATAATAACCTGAACTTCAATAAGATTCTCATCCGCGGGGTAAACTGGATCGGTGATGCCGTTATGACGATGCCGGCAATCCGTTCCATCCGCGATAATTTCAACGGCAGCCATATATCCCTGTTAGTAAAATCCTGGGTCAGCGAGCTCTTTAAACATGATCCCAATATCAATGAAATTATCGAATACAGGAATGAATACAAAGGATTCATTGGTAAATTCAGGGCGGCAAAAGATATTAAAAAGCTTCATTTTGATTATGCCATTCTTCTCCAGAACGCACTCGATGCAGCGCTCATATCTTTTTTGTCGGGCATTCGGGAGAGAATTGGTTACAACAGGGACGGACGGGGTATCTTTTTAACGAAGCCCGTCAGACCCGGCAGTGATACTCTCAAACTTCACCACATTGATTACTATTTGCATCTGCTCAACCAGGCGGGACTGGAATCCGGATACAGGCTCCCATGGATATACCCTGATATAAACGCCAGACTAAAATCGAGAGAGACGCTATCTCAGCTCAGACAACCGGTAGTGGGTCTTAATCCGGGAGCCGCTTACGGTTCTGCAAAGAGGTGGCACAGTGAAAGATTCGCCGGGGTCGCAGGCAGGATAATAAAGGAACTCAATGGAAGTGTTGTCATATTCGGTTCTGAAAAGGAACATCCCATAAGTATTGAAATTATTAACAACATTGAAAAGGATTTTGTCTCCGAAGAGACACTCCTTAATCTCTCAGGTAAAACTTCTCTTTTTGAACTTTCCAATCTTATCGCCGAATGCGACTTACTCGTATCCAACGACTCCGGCCCGATGCATATATGCTATGCCACAGGTACACCCCTTGTAGCGCTCTTCGGTTCAACATCACCTGACCTTACAGGCCCCCCGGCCGGCTCTTTTGAGGGAGCGGAATTCGGATATGCCTTCAGGGTATTAAGAGCGGATACCGAATGTTCACCATGCTTTGAAAGGACATGCAGATACGGGCATCTCGAATGCATGGACCGCATCGGCGCTGATGATGTATTTCAGGCAGTTTCAGAGGTGCTTCCGGGGAATAAAGCGGTCTTCTTCGACCGTGATGGTACATTATGCAGAGATGTAAACTATCTCAGTTCCTTCGATGGCCTTGAAATATTCCCGGAGATTGCAGAGTGCAGGGAGTTGAAGGCAAAAGGATTTATGCTGATAGGTATTACCAATCAGTCCGGTATTGCGAGGGGGATTGTAGATGAGAATTTTGTTAAAAAAGTAAACAGATTGTTCATTGAGAAATTCGGGTTCGATGATTTCTATTACTGTCCGCATCACCCTGATGAAAGGTGCGCATGCAGAAAGCCTATGCCCGGCATGCTGCTGAAGGCCCGCTCCGACCATGGAATTAACCTGAAAAAATCATGTTATATCGGAGATAAAGAATCGGACATGCAGGCGGCAAAGACTGCAGGGGCAAAAGCAATTCATATCACAACCGCCACCAGAGATAATATAGATTATTCCGATATGAAAGGCTATAACCTTAAAGAATGCGTTTCATCGATCATAAATGATAACAGGTAATCGGTACCTTGCCAACCGCTATTCCGATATCGAACTATGCCCACTTTATAAGACCCGGGATATAGGAGTTATCAAGATTTTTATTTTTGGGCATAATCCTGACCGTAAATCCCTGAAGCCCGCTTGAGGAGCACACAAAGCTGCCCGAATACTCGTACCTGCCGTCAGATATCACCCTGTGATTGTTCAGGCTGGAAGCCTTCCCTTCGACAATCTCACCCTCACTATCGATACTGCCTTCGTATACCTGCACGTCAATATCTTCAGGAACAATATCGCCAAGGAATACCTTTACATTAATCCCTATATTTTCGCCGGTTAATATCCTGACACCAACGCTGGAATCAACATTTTCCACTTTTATCTTATCCCAATCAGCTGCAAGCCTCTCCCTGAAGACAGCAATCGACTTTGCAACCTCAAACCCGTTATCACTCATCATATGGACTCTCTTGCCGGCATCCATATAAAATCTCTCGGTATACTCAAAGACCATTCTGTGTGAATTGAACACCGGGCATATACTTTTGATCGAGTCTTTCATATACCGTATCCAGCCTCTCGGGAGGTTATCGGAACCTCTTGAGTAAAAGAGAGGTATTATGTCCTTGCCCAGCAGGTCATATATGGCATTTGCCTCCACATCATACTGGTAATCTATATCCTTATACTCCTCACCTTTACCGATGGCCCAACCTATTCCGGGCTTGAATGCTTCATCCCACCATCCATCAAGAATACTCATGTTCAGCGCCCCGTTTGCCGCAGCCTTCATTCCGCTCGTACCGGATGCCTCATAAAGCCTTCGGGGCGTATTAAGCCATATATCGACACCCTGGACAAGATAGCGGGCAATATTCATATCATAGTCTTCCAGGAAAACGATCCTTTTCCTGAACTCTTCTCTCTCGGCCAGATGTATCAGTTCTCTTATCAATTCTTTGCCGGGGATATCCCTGGGATGCGCTTTGCCTGAAAATATTATCTGTACGGGCATACTGTCATTATTCATCAGCTCAGCCAGTCTCTCCGGGTGTCTCAGTATCAGGTCGGCCCTTTTATAAGATGCAAATCTCCTTGCAAAACCGATGGTCAATATATCAGGGTTTAATACCTCGTCTGCCCTTTTTGCCTCGGTCTCAGGAGCTCCCCTCTGCGCAAGCTGCCGTCTGAGTCTTCTTCTTGCAAATGCAACAAGGCGTTCACGCCTGATTTCGTGAGTCCTCCAGAGCTCTTCATTCGGGATGCGTTCCACCTCCTCCCATATCTTCTGATCTTCAGGGTTGGACAGCCATCTGACACCGAGATATCTGTGATAAAGAGATTCCATATCGTGGGATATCCACGACTTGTGGTGCACTCCGTTGGTAATTGAAGTAATCGGAACTTCTTCCTCCGGCAGACCCGGCCATATCGAACTAAAAAGATTCCTTGACACCTTACCGTGCAGTTTGCTTACACCATTATACCTGTCAGAAAGATGAAACGCCAGAAAGGCCATGGAAAATCCCTTGTCTCTATCGGAAAACTTCTCAGTTCCGAGAGAATGAAATTCATCCCACGTAATCTGAAGGGATTTCACGTAATCAAAAAAATATTTCCTCATTAATTCCACAGGGAATACATCGATGCCGGCAGGAACAGGTGTATGAGTTGTAAAGATAGTTCCGGCCCTGCAGACCTCAATGGCTTCCCTGAATGAAAGCCCGTCTTTTTCCATAATCATCCTTGTTCTTTCCAGTCCGAGAAATGCCGAATGGCCCTCATTCATGTGATAAACAGTAGGAGTGAACCCAAGCTTGTTTATGGCCCTGACGCCGCCAATACCCAACACGATCTCCTGCTGTATCCTCTTTTCAATATCCCCTCCGTAAAGCTCGTCTGTTATCCACCTGTCGCTATCACTGTTTTGTGTTATATTGGTATCAAGAAGGTATAGTTCAATCCTGCCAACTCTGACCTTCCAGACTTTTGCATAAACAGTCCGCTTCGGAAAACCAATTTCTACCGTAATCTCATTACCTTCGTTGTCTCTGGCCTCTTCAACCGGCATATTATGAAAATCATTAACAACATACCTTTCTCCCTGCCAGCCTTCATAGTTCAGGTACTGCCTGAAATAGCCTTTCTGATAAAGCAGCCCTACGCCGGTAAGAGGGAGCCCAAGGTTGGATGCGGACTTCAGGTGATCCCCGGCAAGGATACCAAGCCCGCCTGAATAAATCGGCAGGGATTCGGAAATACCGAATTCAGCGGAAAAATAGGCAACCATAATCTCTCTCTTCCCATAAGACTTTTCACACCATTTTTGCTCATTGAGATAATTATCGAGGCCCTGTATCACCCTGTCATAATGGGCAAGAAAGCCATCATCCCGGGACATCCCGTTCAGCCTCTCCTGGTCAACCATACCGATCATCTTCACGGGATTATGCTCCGCTTCCTCCCAAAGGTCGGGATCAATTCTTCTGAGCAGGGATATGGCTTCAGTATTCCAGCACCACCACAGGTTACAGGCAAGTTCCTTCAGTCTGCCGATCCTCTCCGGAATTCTCGGAATTACCTCGAACGTCCTTACAGGCTTCATAAGAGACCCCTTCTTAACTAATTATCAAATTTAGTTTTATAATATCATATCTTTCTGTTTTATTATTAACCTACATCGATGGAAGAATACAAAAAAATACTAATCATTAAGCCGAGCTCACTCGGTGATGTCGTACACAGTCTCGCATTTCTGAATTCACTGAGATCCTGCTACCCGGATGCGTCTATACAGTGGATAATTTCAAGAGGACTCGAAGATATGCTCTCCGGCCACCCGATGATAGACAGGGTCCGGGTAATAAACAAGGACATGTGGAAAAAAATCACACATCTCCCTCAGACATTAAGGGAACTAAAATCTCTCTCAAGAGCGCTCAAATCAGAACATTTCGATCTTGTCATTGACCTTCAGGGCCTTTTGCGAAGCGGGCTCATTGCCAGGTCGACAAAGGCGTCCGTTATTATTGGTTTCAGAGAAGCCAGAGAAGGCAGCCGCCACTTTTACACTCACATTATCGAAGGAGGCAAGGACATACATGCTGTCGAGAGATATCTGAAGATAGCTGCATTTTTGGGTTGCGATGTATCGAAAATATATTTTCCAGTGAATGTTCCTGATGACTATGAAAACATAACCGGCAGATTCAGGCTTCCCGCTGATTACTACGTTATTGCGCCGGGTGCAAGATGGGAAACAAAGAAGTGGCCCGCGGAAAGCTTCAGCAAAGTCATTCCGGAATTGTCTCCCGTAGCGGTAATTATCGGAAGTAAAGATGATATTCCAACTGCGAACAGAATAGTTGAGTTATCCGGGAATAAAGCCGTATCCCTTGCAGGCAAAACCTCGCTCATGGAACTTGTCTGCATCATCAGGAAAGCAAGATTCATGATCACAAATGATACTGGGCCCATGCATATCGCAGCTGCGCTGTCAATTCCTGTATATGCGATATTCGGGCCTACAAGCGAAACTCTTACGGGACCATATGGAAATGGGCACAAGGTCTTCAAAGCAGATATAGATTGCGCCCCATGTTTCAGAAAGAATTGCGATGACGTTCAGTGTATGAAGGGAATAGAATCCAACGACGTCCTCCAGGCAATATTGGGAGATATAAACGGCAGCTGAAAATCCGGATTAACGGGCTTTACTTTTCTCTTTTACAAATCCCTTTAAAAGCGATTCCAGCGTAACCTTTGCCGCATAACCAACTGCAAGAACCTGCCCCTTGAGAGTACCGATATAACCTTCTGCTTCTTTTAATGTATCAGCTACCTTCCCGAGTTCCTTACCTATCTCCCCTACCGGCCTGATTATGCTGCTTATATTACCCGTTGCATTCTCTACTGCAGCTGCAACATTATTGAGTCTCTTTGCAGTCTCACTGAGTTCAGAAGCCAGAGGGACAAGTTCCTCCCGCATTGAGTCGGCAAGTCGTTCCACCGAACCGGATACCCTCTTCAATCTGAGAATCAGGGTAACGATAAAATACGTCAAAACAATCAACAAGAAAAAAAGAAGCAGTAAAAATAATTTGATATCCATCTCCCCTATCCCGTCTCCCCGGAAAACCTCTAAGAGCCGACCGCTAATCCGGACAGGCTAATCACTTTCAGGCTCTTTGATTGCCTTTTTCTGTGAGGCTTCTTCCAGGGCCGTCTTAAACGTACTACCTACATAGTCAACCATCTCTGCAATTTTTTCTTTAACCGGTCCAAGCAGTTCTTTCTGAAGCGTCCTGATCTGCTCTTTCTTCTCTTCACGAGACTCCGACAGAGCCAATAAGGTAATCGTTGTCCCGACAAGACTGCCGAGGAAAGCCCCTAACAAGACATAATTTGATATATCTCTGTCTTTATTGCCATTACCCAACTTGATTCCTCCCTCACCAATGCTTTATACATAAATTTCTCCTGCTTTAAAAGAAAATAAAACAAAAGAATCTTTATAAATGAGCTTAACACAAGCCTGATATCCATAACGATAAAGATGGTTTGACGAGCAAATTATTATAAATTCAATCCCTGCTTAATAAAAACGTATCACATGTTACAAACGATTGTCAATAAATATATAAAATCAAGCCGATAATTCCATTGAAGTCATGCTGTATTGAAACCTTAAAAACGCAAAAGTTTAAATTTTGATATATTGAATCTTTAACTTATCACAAATTAAGTATATACTTATATTCAGGGTAGCACTAATTTAAAACCAAACCAACTTTTTAATGAAAAATATCATAATATCTAAACTTTGATATTTGTATTTCATCATTATTATAACTTGACATTATGTCAAATACATGATATATTTTGTTCGTAGCACCTGGATCATAGCAGTTCTGCTTGTCTTAAATTGCAACTTAAGCATCATGTGCCTGGACCTATATACAGTTTATTCGTCTCATGTCCTGTTGCTATTCAAGAATGGAAGATGAAAGGCCGACAATGCATGGGTTAATATTAAGTTGTTTTTGTAATTATTTTGTGAGATAATAGCCGAAATAATGCTCTTTAACTTTATAAAGGTGGTTATATGAATGTGGTGGGGAGAAAAACATCCATTATCTTTCAAATCCTATTTATAAGGAGGGTAAGAGTATGGTAAGTCTGGTAGCAACGGGTCTTCTTATTGGTATTGCCATGGGATGGGTTCTGCAACGTGGCAGATACTGTATGAACTCCGCCTTCAGGGATGTTATCTTCATGAATGATTACATCCTCTTCAAGGCCTATATCCTGGCGCTCGTCGTCGCTATCATCGGTGCTAATGCACTTCAACAGAGCGGACAGGTCGAGCAGCTGAGGATACAGGCATTCTCACCCATAGCGAATATTGCGGGAGGCTACATATTCGGTCTCGGCATAGTCCTTGCCGGCGGGTGTGGAAGCGGCATCTGGTACAAGACGGGCGAGGGTCAGTTTAATGCCTTTGTCACCATCATGGGGTTCTTTATCGGAATATTATCAACAAAAAGCGGCTTATTGGCTCCTGTCTATAAGTTCCTCAGGAGTTTTACCATCTGGCAGACTCCGGATGGACTGAGAGCGCTCACCGATAAACAGGTCATGGACCTCTGGGACAAGGGTGTTGATGTTATCGCTCCCACCCTTTACAGTGTTATAGGTGTCAACAAGTGGATAGTCATCGCTGTACTTGCCTTAATTGCAATCCCATTCCTGATAAGGGGGGGGATACTGAAACCGAAGAAGGGTTACTCATGGCCACTGGCCGGGGTTCTGATCGGCGTGATAATAATCGCTGCATGGTGGGTTTCTGAGAAATGGGGAGGAGGTGCAAGGGGTATCTCATATACAGGACCGACAGGGGAACTCTTCAAATCCATACTAACCGGGGTCAAACCTACATGGGGAGCAATGCTCGTGCTTGGCACCCCGATAGGGGCATTTCTCAGTGCAAAGGGCCTCAAGGAATTCAAACTCAATTCCCCGAATGCTCAGGAACTTCTCAGGGTTTTTGTAGGTGGCCTTATTATGGGTTTTGGCGCCACTGTCGGAGGTGGCTGAAACATCGGTCACGGGTTGACAGGCGTGTCAACCTTGGCTATATCAAGCATCGTTGCAACCATCTTCATTATTCTTGGAAACTGGACCATGGTATATTTCATGTTCATTAAGCCGATGAAAGATTAAAATAAGATTTTAACAAGGAAATGGGATGGATAGACCAAATTAATGCAGGGACGGATTTTTTTATTGGCATAGGAAATCTAAAGTTTGAATTTGAAGTTGACAATTTTAACCATGTACTATAAGATTTTTTTATAAAAAGCTTTAGGGGAGGTAATGATTAACAAAAAATAAAAGAAAGGAGGTGAAAAAAAATCGCTTTCGTTTCATTAATTGCAGTTTGAGTTCGAGTCATAAAAAAAAAGAAAGACGGGGAGAAAGCAAATGACAAAGAAACTTATTATTGCTTTAATGGCTGTATCACTTCTATCTTTTGGTTCAGTAGCAGCTTTTGCAGGTGCACCAAATCTTTCGGGAATAGCATACATACAGGGACATGGCGGACACGTTGCCGTGCTCAATCTTGCCACCGGAGATGTCAAAAGGATAGTTCACGGAAAACCATCAGACGCACTCACCCTTTCAAAAAACAGAAACATGTTGTATGTATTCAGTCTTGACGGATATGCCAAAGAGATAAACCTCAAGACCGGCAAACAAACGAATTGGACGAGACTCGGGAAACAGCACTGCGGTTCAAACATTGCTCCCGATGGAACAATTTGGGTATCCGATATGAAAGACGGCCATGTCTATGTCTACGATCCCAAAAAGCACAAACTCGTTGACAGCTTCCCTGTAAGCAAATCCATCTGCGGCATCACCTTCACAAAGGACGGAAAGACCGCCTATATCGCCGATATGCCGGGTAGTTTTATCAATATTGTAGATGTAAAAACAAAAAAGGTTATAGGCAAGACCGGAAGAATCGGCAATTTTATTCATCGTGGAAGACTGAACCCTGCCGGCACCGAGATATGGGAGTCGGAAGGTAATGAACTCAAGGGCGGCAAACCTTACGGAGTAGGCTATGCAGAGGCCGGCGGACAGCCGGGCGGTGTGATAATAATCGACGTAAAGACAGGCAAGAAGAAGGATTTTGTCCTTACAGGTGGAAATGTCCATGACATTGACTTTACACCGGACGGCAGGTATGCACTTGCTGCTACAAGGCAGGTGCCCGAGCAGGATGACAGCGGGATAGTTGTTATAGACACAAAGACAAAAAGGGTTGTAAAAGTCTATTCCGCATGTAAAAAGTGCCACGGCGCATTGGGAGTTGTAGTGCCTGATAATGTTGACAACGGAAGACCTTTCCTCTGCGGCATTCAGGTAAACTGGAAAAAGACGAGCTTCGGCAAGGCTTGTGAGTAATAATATTGACTAACAATTATTTATTGGGGGAGCATAAATGCTCCCCTTTTCCTTTATTTGGTCACTGCAATCGGATGATCAGGAAATTAATTATAATAATTATTGCTTTTTCACTTTTCGCATCCCTTTTTTTGCCGTTTGCGGCAAGTCATGATGGTAAAGGGTTGATTCTGGATATATGCACTCATGGCAGATCTTTTTCTCTGGTCTTTTATTTCACAGGAATAGTATCAGCATTGTTTTGGATAATCATACTGATTCAACCTTTATTACTCCATCATTTCACAGACAGGGTTAAAATAACCATACCGCCCGTTTTTATCCTTGAAAAACCCCCTGCCCTGCCTATAAAATAATTCTGAATTCTCCCACATTTTATTTAATTTTAAAAAAGGGGGTACGGCTTCTTGAAAAGGATGAAGGTCTCTCATATAGCTCTAAAAAATATCAAGAGGAAATTTTTCAGAAGCATAGCAATAATCATTTCAGTAACGGTTGTAGCAGCCACACTCTTTTCGGTCACCACTGTAATGGATTCAGTTGAAACGAGTCTGGAAAAGGGCACCGCACGGCTTGGGGCCGATATTATGGTCGTTCCTGCAAAGGCACAGGCACAGGCCAAAGCAACGCTCCTCGCAGGAGAGCCGTCAACTTTTTACATGGACAGGAATATCGTGGATCGCGTAAGAAAGATTGAAGGGGTGAAAGCTGCGTCCAGCCAGGTATTCCTCAAGACTGCAAAGTACAAATGCTGTGCCGTTAATGATATGCAGCTTATCGGCTTCAACCCGTCTACCGATTTCAGTATCAAGCCATGGTTGATCAAGAAACTGTCCAGGCCACTCAGAGACAATGAAATAATAATGGGACGTGAACTGACGGCTTTTGACGTAGGTTCCTCCATAAGGATATATGGTAAGGATATGAAAGTCGTAGGAATGCTCGATGAGACAGGCATGAAGTTTATCGACAATTCCGTATTCATGCCTTACAGCGCCATGGAAAAGATATCTGAAGAATCAAAGACAAAAAAGGGGGTTAAGGCAGCGAATCTCCCGATAGACAAGATATCTACGGTTCTCGTGCAGGTAGCCCCGGAAATCAGCGCGGAAAGAGTAGCAATATTTATAGAACACGAGATCGACGGTGTAAAAGCCCTGGTAACGGAGCATGTAATATCTTCCGTTAGAAAGCAGTTGTTTGTACTACTGAGGAGCGTCTTTTCCATAAGTATTATCCTCTGGGTAATGGCGCTGCTTCTTATAGGGGTTGTATTCTCAATGATAGTAAATGAGAGGCAGAGGGAAATTGGACTTCTCAGGTCCATGGGCGCCAGTAAGGGTAACATCTTCAGGCTTATCATGACCGAGGCCTCCATCCTTTCCTTAAGCGGTGGGATATTGGGGATAATAATAGGGGGCGTGTTCATATATGTATTCAGAGGCCTTATCCGCTCATCTTTAAATATACCGTACCTGTGGCCGTCACCCCTGGAATTTATAATCCTGATCGCTATCTGTCTTTTCCTGTCATTGGCAACCGGGACGGGTGCCGCGCTTTATCCTGCCATCAGGTCAATGAGAATGGAACCGTACGAAGCGATAAGGGGAGGAGAGTAGTCAAGAATGATGCATTATAAAGTCAGTCTCTCTATCTGCCATGCCCCGAACGCTTTCGGGGCATCCGGAACTTATAGAAAAGAATAGATTCCGGCTTAAGGACTGCCGGAATGACAGATAGAGAGACTTACTTTATACACAGGCTCTAATTAACGATTATTGATTAATAAGGAGTGTGTAATGATTGAGGTAAAGGATTTATCCAAGACATACAAGGTCGGAACAGATATTGTAAAGGCTGTAGATAATGTATCATTAAAAGTGGAAAAGGGTGAGTTTCTTTCCATAGTTGGCCATTCCGGCAGTGGTAAGACGACTTTTCTCAGCCTTATCGGAGGGCTGACCAAACCTGATTCAGGTACCGTATCAATAGAAGGGACGGATATATGGTCAATCAGTGACAATAAACTTTCCGAACTGAGAAACCTTAAAATCAATTTTATTTATCAGTTTTCAAGCCTTATACCTACATTAGATGTAATAGAAAACGTACTTCTGCCCACCGCCTTCAGCAGAGATAAAGACAAAAAATATTGTGATTATGCGATGGAACTCATTGAAACGGTAGGTATTCAGGACAAGATAAAATCATATCCATCCCAGTTAAGCGGCGGGCAACAGAGACGCGCAGCCATTGCAAGGGCATTTATAAATCGCCCTAGCATAATCCTTGCCGATGAACCAACCGGCGACCTTGATGAGGAGACAGAGATAGAAATAATGAACCTGTTTAAGGAAATGAACAAAAACAACGGGATTACGTTCCTGATTGTCACCCACAGCTCGGAACTTGCCAAACATACAAACAAGCAATACAGAATGCTGAATGGCAAACTCAATGAGGCCTGATGAACAGACTGAAGGGATTATTGCTGATATTTGTCACCCTTGTCGTATCCTTATCGTCGTGCAGCACGAGCGGGCCGCCGGATATAAAGGTAAAGTGGCCAAAACTCTTCAGATCGAATTATTCAAAAGATACCGGTTCCGCATTTATGGCGATAATAAACGACGGTACGGGAAAGGATATATTGACTGGTTGCTCGGTAATTGAATATCCTGAAGTTTCATGTGAGCTGCATAATATCGTCAACGGCAGGATGGTACTGGTAAAGCAAATGGAAGTTCCGGCCAAGGGGATACTGGACCTCAAGAGCGGAAGCTCGCATCTGATGTTCTTTGGACTGCCGGACAAAATGAAAAGCGAGATTACAGTAGTGCTGCGATTCAGGAAAAGCGGGACCATGAAGATAAAAACAAAGATCAAATGGTTTTGAACCATCATGTATGTCATCTCCAAACAAAATTGCTGATATGTTAAAGAAAACTTTTGATACAGTAATATTGGTTCCATTTATCATCACAGTCTTTATGTCATGCGTAAGCATTGTGCATTCAGACAAAGAAGTTTTAATAAACGGCGACGGGACATATATAATCGCAATCAACGTCTGCTCAGCGAAAAATAATTCCGTTACTTTTAAACTGGACAATATTGTCCCGGTGAGGATGTTATCATGCGCACAGGTCCCCATATATTTACCCCATAAAACTACTGATAGCGAAACATCCAATCCTCCTTACATCCCTCCCATCTTCAGACCACCTGCAACCGTATAAACAATCTATAATAACTCCATACATATCAGTCCTGCAGTATCAGCATTAATTACTTCTATACCAAGGAGGTTTATTTATGAGAAACGGAGCGAAAATAATATGGCTATTAATAGCTGCGACTTTGATCCTTAGCGGTATATCTTATGCCCAGGGGCCTGCGACACCGACTAAGAAGGACAAGTGCCCGGTATGCGGGATGTTTGTGGCGACCTACCCCAACTGGGTCGCTCAGGTGGTCTTTAAAGACGGTACCCATGTCTTCTTTGACGGCCCCAAGGACATGTTCAAATTCGTTTTTAATGTAAAGAAATATGACAATACCAGGTCGGCAGCAGATATTGCCGGAATGTATGTAGCCGAATACTATTCCACAAAACCCGTCAACGCAAAGGATGTCTTCTTCATAACAGGAAGCGATGTGATGGGTCCGATGGGAAAGGAGCTTGTGCCTGTGAAAGGAAAAGCCAATGCCGAGACCTTCATGAAGGATCACAAGGGTAAGAAGATGCTCAGGTTTGACGAGGTGACGATGAAGGATATCCCCATGAGGATGAAGATGAAAGGCATGAAAATGAAAGGCATGTGATATGCGGATACCCCCCTGCTCTCTTATAGGCCATGTCACAATGTCATTCTGAGGGCAACGCCTTTTTCAGTCATTCTGAGGAGCAGAAGGCGACGAAGAATCTCAAAGACGAGATTCTTCACGGAGCCTGCCCTGAGCGGGAAGAAGCGGAAAGGCGAGATTCTTCGACAGGCTCAGAATGACGAATAGCAAAGGGTTTGGAATAACTGTAGCCGAAGAGGTCAGAATAACGGAAAGGGACGTTCAGAATGATAATAAGCGAAGGGCCTGGAATAACAGAGGGGGTATTTTCGTATGAAATATAAAGTGTTCATAGGATTTGTTTTGCTGGAGACCCTCGTTGTTATTTCTTTGTTTATGCATAGCATGGTCTCACTGAGAAATAGCATGCCTGAGATTAAGAAGAAAAAAGATATAGTTAATGAACTGATGCTGACCGATCTGTCGATCTGGACAGAGGCGCGATACACCAGGAATCCTTCCCAGGCGGACTGGTTTGCACCATTTCAGGACTATCCGTCATCCATCGAACATTTTCCCGCCGGCTCTATTATCGCACCGGGCAATATACGGGGACCGGCAAAAAGCGGTTCAGATCGTTCAACTACTAATTTACATAAAGAAGAATGAGTTAATGACCATTCGCGGCAGAACCGGCATAAGGAGAAAATACCCTGGATAAAATAATCAATATTTTTTATATAGCGAAAAAGAACCTGAAAAAAAAACTTTTCAGAAGCATAACAATAGCACTGTCGGTTATGGTGGTTTCAGCAACACTTTTTTCCGTGACAACCATAATTGACTCTGTTGCAACGAGCCTTAAAAAAGCAATAGCACATCTCGGTGCGGATATTATTGTGGTTCGTGCTGATGCGGAAGATAAGCTTATGACAGCTCTTCTGGCTGGCAAACCATCTGTTTTCTACATGGAGAAGTCTGTTGAAGAAAAGATCATGAAGATAAAAGGCGTAAAGAAGGCAGCAAGTCAGACATTTCTGAAAACAGCGCAGTACGCGTCATGCTGTGAAGTCTCCAACATACTCATGATCGGCTTTGAGCCTGCCAGGGATTTTACAATTAAACCCCTGCTTTCAGAGAAACTGAAGAGACCGTTGCTGTCTAATGAGGTCATAATGGGCATGAATGTAGCCCTGACCGCCTATACTATAGGGGCAACTGTAAAATTGTACGGTCGGGATTTTAAGGTTGTCGGAATGCTTGAAGATACGGGTATAAAGTTCATAGACAGTTCCATCTTCATTCCATATAGTGGACTGAGAGAGATAGTGGAGGGGTCAAAAAGAAAAGATGTCAAGACCGTGCATCTCAGGAAAGACCGGATATCCACAGTGCTCGTCCGGGTTTGGCCCGGGACCAGTCCCGCAAAGGTTGCCGCCTCCATAGAACATGATATCCCCGGGGTAAAGGCAATAGTCTCTAAAGAGTCTATATTTTCTATAAAAACACAGTTATTTGCGGTCTGGAGAATCATACTCGCAATAAGCGTTCTTTTATGGATAATGTCACTACTGCTTATCGGTGTAATATTTTTGATGATTATCAATGAAAGGCAGAGGGAGATAGGCTTGCTCCGGGCAATGGGGGCCAAAAAAAGAGATGTCTTCAGTCTGATAATGACCGAGGCATCAATACTGTCCGCTTCAGGGGGGCTGGCGGGCATAATCTGCGGCAGTGCTTTATTGTATTTCTCAGGGGGATTCATAGTATCATCTGTAAAAATACCATATCAATGGCCCTCGACATTTGAGTTCGGCATATTGATAAGCTTAAGCTTTATTCTCTCATTCCTCGCAGGAACAGGCGCAGCGCTTTATCCCACGATTAAATCTGCGTGGATGGAACCTTACGATGCAATACACAGTGGGAAATAGAAATCCGAAGGCAAGCTTCATCCTTGCCGTCAGAAATTCAGGGACAAACAAAGGAGTACAGACAGGATGGGGAAGCACATAAAAATACTTGAATTTGCGCTATCTTCGTTATGGAGACGAAAATATAAAAACCTCGGGATAATAATGGTCTTCACTCTCATTGTGATGACGCTGTCATCGATCCTCCTTCTTACATATTCATTCAAGCGTGAAGCCTTTGCCATCCTGAAGGGCGCTCCGGAACTCATCATTCAGAAAATCAGGGCGGGCAGGCATGACTTTATACCACTCTCTTACACAAAAAAAATCCGGGAGGTTCCCGGGGTGGGAAAAGTTATTCCACGGCTTTGGGGTTATTACTATGATATATCTACCGGCGGCAACTATACCGTACTCGGCACATTCAGAGGCATTAAGAATTCAATCAATGTTCTGAAGGGTAAATTCATACGGCATGGAGAAAGCGGAGTATGTGTGATCGGCAAAGGGATATCTCAGGCCCGGTTTGCAGAAATCGGCGACAGGATACCGATAAAGGGCGCCGATGGAAAATTTCACAGTTTCAGGATTAAGGGCATATTCGGCGCCGACTCGAATATAATAACCAACGATCTCATCATAATCAACCCTGAAGATTTCAAGTCACTGTTCGGTATTGAGAATAATATCTTTACGGATATCGTAGTCCAGGTATATAATCCCTCGGAGATTAATAATGTTGCAGCCAGGATTAAAGCCCTTTTCCCCGATACAAGACCTATTACGAAAAAAGAGATACTGAGAACGTATGATACGCTCTTCGACTGGAGAAGCGGCCTCGTTCTCACAATGTTCGCAGGGGCATTGCTTGCCTTCGTCATACTCGCATGGGACAAGGCAACCGCCATGAATGCTGAAGAAAAAAAAGAGATCGGAATATTAAAGGCTATAGGATGGGAGACATCGGATATTATGGAATTGAAGTTCTGGGAGGGATTCGTAATTTCCTCTTTATCGTTTTTGACGGGTCTCATCGGGGGATATATTCATATTTTCTTCTTTGGAGCTTCAATATTTTCACCTGCTCTGAAGGGATGGTCGGTCATTTATCCCGATTTCCATCTTATGCCCTATATCAACCCATACCAGATAGCAGTGTTGCTCTTTCTGACTGTAATCCCCTACATGGCGGCAACAATAGTGCCTTCATGGAAGGCATCCATAACCGATCCCGATGTGATAATGAGGGGGTGAAGGATAATATATACAGCCACGGATTTATGCGGATATTATTTAAAAAATCATTATCAATATCCGTGTAAATCTACGGCTGATTAAATATTTATGAATACTATAATTAAAACAGAGAATGTCACAAAGGTGCTCAACAGGGGAAGGCCGAATGAGGTCCGGCCAGTCAGGGATGTCTCCATGGAGATCAGTAAAGGAGAGACTGTTGTTCTGAAAGGACCGAGCGGCTCCGGGAAGACCTCCCTCCTGAGCCTCGTCGGATGCATGAACAGGCCCACATCCGGGAAAATCATTGTAAAGGGGAAAGATGTAGCAAAGCTTCCCGAAAGATTCCTGAACCTTATAAGGCGCAATACCTTTGGTTTTATCTTTCAGCAGCTCAATCTTATCAACGGGATCAGTGTAAAGGAAAATATCATGCTCCCTCTCTACCCCACAGGCAGCGGATTTCCTGAATTAAAAAAGAGAGCGGAGAATATAATGGATAAACTCGGAATTACTCACAGAAAGCACTTTCCCGTGCAGGGCCTGTCCGGAGGGGAACAACAGAGGGTGGCAATAGCAAGGGCATTGATCAATAATCCTGATATCATCCTTGCCGATGAGCCTACCGCTCACCTCGATACAAAACTTTCAGGAGATCTCATAAACATAATGAAACTTCTGAAAGAAGAAGGGAAAACTATAGTAATTGCAACACACGATCCCCTGATTTATGAGAGAGATTTTATCGACAGGATGATAGAGATGAGGGATGGGAAGATAATCTAAAATGGAAAATTTGACAAATAATCGTTGCCCATGATTCTCCATCCCGGAATAATCGCACTTCTTACAGGTGCGCTGATCGAAGTGGCATTGCTGATATACAGCTCTTACATCGGTCTTGTCATCATAATGAGATGGAACGCAAACAGCAGCACCGAAGAACAGCTTTCCCTCGAAAGAAAGACGTATCTCGTCTCCACGATTATGAGCTTTGTCCTTGCATTTTCCATTCTCTCAACTCTGCTGTTTATCTACACAGTGGACGGCATGCACCGTCTTTTTACAGGGGCCATGTGCGCAACAGGGTCCCTGAATGCAAACCCGGTCGGATGGTATGCCCTTTATATGAAGATATCAATATTCTTTCTGGCTTCAATATGGATAGCCGTCAATTATATTGACCAGAGGACAGAGGATTCCCCCTTAGTCAAAAAGAAGTTCATTCTTCTTCTCTGTATAACACCCTTTTTATTCTCGGACATCTATCTTCAGTTCAGGTATTTTCTGGGCCTGAAACCCAATATCATAACCTCATGTTGCGGCTCACTCTTCAGTAAAGAAGGCGGGGGCATGGCGGGCGGCCTTTCAGGACTTCCGACCCATCCGATGGAATATATTTTCTTTTCATCCATATTCATCTATGTCTTCATTGCCTGCGTTTCGCTTTTTTCCTCCAAAGGCTTTATTAAATATCTGACAGGTCTTATGGCAATCGTGCTCTTTATCATTTCGTTAGCCTCAATAATAAGCTTCATATCACTCTATTTCTATGAGATACCCACACATCACTGCCCCTTTGACATACTTCAGGGACATTACAACTACATCGGCTATCCTCTTTATATCTCCCTGTTCGGGGGAACCGTTTTCGGCATATTAACGGGCGTCGGCGAGGGACTGAAGAAGAGCAGGCTATTGACAATACAGATTAATAATCTCCAGAGAAAATGGACGATCACATCCATCGCTCTCATCACGATCTTTGCCCTGATTTGCATTTATCCAATGATATTTTCCTCCTTCACACTCGAGGGCTACTGAAATCATCATAATGCAATTTTTGAAAAAAATACAGGGATACATTGCTGTCCGGGATAACCGTACCTCCCTCTACGGAAGGAGACGGAATGCCGAAAAAATACAAAAACAACACCTTGTTAAATACCGTTCAAGCCGTTTCAACCGTTCAAACGGCTTGAACGGTTCGTCATGAGGTGTTCCGTCTTTCCCCGATATTTATCTTGGACAGATATGAGAGGTATAATAAAAATGATATTCTTTTATAATAAATTAAGGCGCTAATCCGGGAGCTTAAGAGAATTGTCATGTTAACAGGACTTGCTATCATTATAACAGGTATTTTATACATACTCCTTCCACACTTTGTCATGCCCCTCGAATACATCAAGGGTGGCAGAGGGGCAATGCTTCTGTCCGAGTGCAGCATCTGGTACCATCCGGAGCTTTATATCGGCATCCTGACGATTATCGCGGGCATCTCCTCATTAAAATACAAAAAGCCGGTAATAATAGCCGCATTAGCCGGTTTTCTCGGCATCATCCAGGCAATCGTACTGAGGCCCGTCAGTTTCTATACACAGAGTAAAGACCCCATAATAATCCTGGGGCAGACAGAATCAATAAGATCCCATCTTTATACCCGGGAGATAATTCTCATATTATCAATCGTAGTGATCATACTATCTATCCTGCATTTCGTCCTTGCAAGGAAGGCAGCCAAGCCACTCAGGATAACAACTCTTACACTTGCATACTCAAATCTTAAAAGAAGGCGATTTCGTTCGCTGGCCCTCATATTGAGCCTGACGATTGTCATCGGAGCCTTTTTTTCAGATATATTTCTGTCAAAGAGCATTGAGAGTACACTTGAGATTGGCGCAGGCAGGCTTGGCGCCGATCTCATGGTAGTTCCCGAAAATGAGAAGAAGGCCGCACAAGCGGTTTTACTAAGTGGCGGCCCGACTATTTTCTATTTAAAAAGGGACATCCTCGATGGCCTAAAGGCATTACCTCAGATAGAAAAGATCTCGCCGCAGCTATATGTTCAGCCGTTCTCATACAAGGTTTGCTGTGTAGCGGAGAGCATACTCATAATAGCCTATGACCCGGAGACTGATTTTACAGTTGGTCCATGGATAAAGTACGCACTGAAAGGGAATCAGGGCCCATTCGACATAGTCGTAGGCAAGCTGGTCAAGTTCTATCCCGGCCAGTACATAGACCTCTTCGGAAGGAAACTTAAGGTAGCAGCGAGTCTCGATCCCACCGGTCTCGGATACTTTGACAATTCCGCCTTTATTCCAATGAAAGGCGCAAGAAAACTGCTTTCAGACCTGAAAAAGAGAGAAAAATTTCACAAGATTCCAACCAGGCAGGAAGTGCTTGACTTATCGTTCGCCAATCTGTTTCCGGCGGGCAAAGAAAATAAAATTAAAATAAAGGATATAGATCCGAACGGTATTTCCGCAATCTTTATAAAGGCAAAAAACAATGTTGATGTAAAGGCACTTTCGAAAAAGATCATAAAGAAGTTCAATGGCATCGGCGTCATTAATGTAAGGGAATCCACTTTATCCGTAAAGAGGCACCTGTCATCAATGCTGAGTGCCTTCCTGCTGCCTGTCATCATACTTCTTGCAATGGGGACTATCATCCTCAGCGTAGTCTTCAGCATGATTGTCACTGAAAGATTAAGAGAGATCGGCCTCTTCCGGGCAATGGGAGCCAGAAAATCAGATATATTTCGTTTGGTAATCACGGAAGCAATCATCCTTTCCGGAATAGGAGGGATATTCGGCATTCTCTTTGGCGGGAGCCTTATACTGATCTTTAAAAACAGTATAATGGCCTCCCTTGACTTACTTTACATATGGCCGTCTCCAGGAGTAATCTTCAATGTCATTGTAATAACCTCTCTGGTTTCCATTATGGTGGGCATAGTCTCGGGTTTCTATCCCTCCCTGAGAGCGGCTACGATGGAACCTTACTATGCGGTCAGAGCCGGGGAAAAATGAAATACCTCGCCCGGATATTACTGTCTATTCAGAGTCTGTGTATAAAGTAAGTCTCTCTATCTGTCATTTCCCGACTTAGTCGGGGAATCTATTCTTTTCAATAAGTTCCGGATGCCCGATTACAGATTTCGGGCATGACAAAAATAAAAAACGGCAATTTATACACAGACACTATTTAATACTTGAAGGTTCAATAAGGCTGTTGCCTGAAATCCGGCTGCTGAAAAAAGGCATATCCATTGAAGCAGTAATCTTCTCCGGACGAGACTTCTCATCGACCTGCATAGAGCTTACAAACGCCTTAGCGCCGGGAATATCCACACCCTTCCATACATGACAGGTCTTGCAAAGGGCATAGTTCTTTATGACTCGCCTTTTCTTTACATTTATGACCGTAAGCGAGGCCTCGTCATACTCCGGCATCTGGCTCGAGAGTGCAAATGCATATCTGCCGTCACCGGAAAAGGCCAGGTCCACCACATTCCCGCCAACGATTATGAAGTCTTCAACTTTTCCGCTACGAATGCTCACGATGTTTATGCCGCCGGGCCGGGCATCCACCTTCGCAAAACCTACGCCATAAGGTTTCCCCTTCCTGAATTCATTACCTTCAGCTACCCACAATTCAGTCCCGGAAGGGGCAATCAGCGCCTTATGAATAGAATTGCCCGCTGACCGTATATCAGTCAATAACTCAAATCCGTCCTTCCGTATAATCCGGATGGAGGATGTAAGCCTGTTTACAAGGTAAATCTCTTTCCCGTCACGACTTACGGACACGCCGCATGTCCCCCTTGCTATCTTCATTTCCTTATGCGCCTTAATATTACCGGGTAAATATGAATACAACCTCCGACGCCTACTGTCCGTTACCAGAATCTCACCTGTGCCGGCCGTCGCCGTACTGCATGGTTTTCTAAAGACCTTGCGCCACTTCGACCGGGAGTGCTTGACAAAATCGATCCTGCGGACACTGCCTGAAACACTGAACAGATCAAGGGCATTGCCGCTTTTAGAGAGAGAAATGGAGCCTAAACTCTTCCCGGCGCCGATCCTGCCTGTCTCAGCATTCGCCAGATTCAGTACAGCTACATGATCAGCCTTTACAGGTTGGACATAGACAATGCCCTTAAAAGAAGGCGGTTGATATTCCGGCTGATCCCCCCCCGTGCTGCAGGATAATAGAAATAAAAAAACAATTGCAAGAAGATTCATACAAATCCTTATCATCGACAATCCCCCTGTTTCTTTATATACAATTCTTTAAAGATGTTCTATTCATATCCTATCCGAAAGCTGCTGACATTAATGCCGTATTTTTTCATTTTTTCAATGAGACTTATGTGAGTCTCGGCCATTACAGACACACGCCTTCCACTGTCTTCAATACTTCCCGCCTCTGAAAATCCTTTAGTAAGCAATTCTGAGATATACTCCTTAAGCTGTTTTCGGATCTTCGCATTAATGTCGGAAAAACCGTAACTTTCAACAGCCTTTCGAATATCCGATATATCATAAGTTACCTGGCTCCCTATGTTTAAATCTTTCCCCCCTTTTGTTCTGACCTTCAGGCCATCATCATCAACAAAAGACAGGACAACCGGTTCGCCTGAAATCAGGTACAACTTCTCAAAAAGAGGAATGACAAACGGCTTCTCACCCGATTCATAAATGCTGTAACTCCCTCCCATACTGACCACTACGCCGGCTTCATTCTCCCCGATAGGATATCTTTTTCCGTAAAATAATAAAAGCAGACCGGCCGCCAAGATAATTACTATAATCAGAAGAACCGATACCTTAATATTCAACATTTCTTTCCTGCCGGACATCGCTCCGTTTCTCCAGTTTATTTCTTGCCGGACATACCTGAATACATATGCCATATTAACATATACATCACCCGAAATGTTGAAAAAAACGGGGCAATCAAGCCCCGCTATCATATTATTAATGATTTATTATCAATATGTTATATGTCTTGACTTAAAACAATCCTTGAACTCTTCCCGTTTTTGTATCAACATCAACCCTTCTGAATGCCGGGTCTGAACCCGTACCGGGCATCAGACTTATATTCCCGGCAACAGGACAGATAAACCTGGCGCCGGAATATGTCAGGAAATCACGGATGTGCAGAGTCCAGTCCTTTGGTACACCCTTGAGGGTCGGGTCGTGTGAAAGAGAGAGGTGGGTTTTAACCATCATGGTCGTATAATTCTTAAACTTTGGATCACTCTCAAATTTTTCCGCTTTTGCAGCCGCTTCTGCAGAATAGCTGACTCCATCCGCGCCATAGACCTCTTTGGCAATAAGCTCAATACGCTTGCGCAGAGGTGTATCCATATCATAGAGGAATTTGAACTCAACACTGTCATTGCATGCATCAAGCACGGCATCTGCGAACTCAAGCGCACCATCTCCGCCCTCGAGCCAGTGCTTGGATACGGCTACACGTGCACCCGCCGCCTCACACATCTTCTTGGTCAGTTTAATCTCCTCATTCGTATCCGTATAGAACTGGTTAATACATACAACAGGATTGATCCCTGCCTTCTTGACTGTATTGATATGATGAACTGCATTTGCCATACCACTCTCAAGCCACTTGAGGTTCTCCTCATAATATTCCTTCGGGATTGGTCTGCCCGGCACGACAGGAGGTGCGCCTGCATTAACACCATGATGTTTCAGCGCCCGGATGGTAGCAGTGATAACCGAGACATTTGGAACATTGCCCGAATACCTGCATTTCACATTCCAGAACTTCTCGAAACCGATATCAGCGCCAAAACCCGACTCGGTAATGTGATAATCGGAAAGCTTCAGGGATATCTTGTCCGCAACGATAGATGACTGTCCAACTGCAATATTGGCAAAAGGCCCGGCATGAACAAAGCATGGCTGGCCTTCGATAGACTGGAGCATATTGGGGTTGATGGCGTCACGCATCCATGCAGTCATTGCACCTGCAACCTCAAGGTCCTCGGTTGTAACCGGATTACCCTGCTTGTCGTATGCGACGACAATACCACCTATTCTCTTTCTGAAATCAGCCAGGTCACTGAAAATGGAAAGTATCGCCATAACCTCGGAAGACACTGCAATGCCGAACTTGGAAGGCATCATGAAACCATCCATCTTTCCGCCTATTCCAATGATGATGTGTCTTAATGCCTGGGCACAGTAATCTATAATCCAGCCCATTTCGACATTTCTGGGATTTATGTTAAGACGCTTCAGCTTTCTCTTCGCCAGTTGCTCGTCATTGTAATTAAACTCATGCTGCAACCTTGACGTAAGGGCGACCATGGCAAGGTTATGGGCATTCATGACCGCATTGATATCACCGGTAAGGCCAAGAGAAAACTCCGTAAGCGGAATACACTGCGAAAGACCGCCGCCCGCTGCAGATCCCTTTATGTTCATCGTGGGGCCACCGGAGGGCTGACGTATACAGGCTGTAACCTTTTTGCCCCTCTTTCCTATCCCCTGAAGCAGGCCCATCGTGGTAGTAGATTTCCCCTCTCCGAAAGGGGTAGGTGTAATGGCAGTTACTTCGATAAATTTTCCGTCCGGCTTGTCCTTCAGACGTTCAAGGACTTTTGCGTAGTCAACCTTTGCAATATAATGCCCCTGCGGAAGAAGTTCCTCATCAAGAATCCCGAGTTCATCGGCAAGTTGCTTTGCCGTCTTCATATTCTTTTCCGCCGCCTCTGCAATTTCCCAGTCAGCATGCCTGGTTGGATCCAATGACATAATCAATTCCTCCTTTTTTTAATAACTTATCAGCAATTTAACAAGCTTGTCGTTCATAAGATGAACATTCCGGCTGGCAACCCTTGCGATCGTCTTCATAATCTTGGCCATGAGTGAAGGATCTGTTGTTTCCATTTCAATAAATTTCTCTTTTGCAATAAGAAATAATTCAGCATCCTCAAGGACTTCGGCATTTGCGCCGTGCGTCTCTTTATCCTCAACAACAGAGAGTTCCCCTAAAAAATGGTTTTCCTTCAGCAACGCAAGTTTCTGCTTCCAGCCATCCGGTGTAACCTTATTGATTTCTACAGATCCTTTTCTAACCATATAGATTCCTTTCGTTGGGTCACCTTCCTTGAAAATATTATCTCCCCTGGAAAACCTGACCAATTCCACGAATTCCGCTATCTTTTTCAGATTTTCCTCTTCAAGTCCATCCATAAGTATCTGACTTTTTAGCTCATTGATGTCTATCATCATAAATCCTCCGGTTTATTTTTGAAATAATTCTCCTGCAACAATAATTCCATCTTCAGCCGGTAACTGAAAAACCAAATCTTTCTTATATCATTCAGGAAAGGCCGAATAACGAATATAATATAAACAGCAATAAGCAATAGTCAATATTATTAATGGCGTCACAAAAAGTCGCCGGCTACTGCGTTGCATCAACTTATCTCCTCACTGCGGCGTACGTAAGTACGCCTCATTCCTCGAAATTTATGCGCCTTGTACCTGACGATTTTTGCTTAGCCGTCTCCTCTCTGGACTTTTTATGAGTCCATCGATATTAACAGTGTTATGCCTTTTTGATTTTTACAGCGCATACCTTAAACTCAGGTATTCTGCACACCGGGTCATAGGCCGTATTTGTCAATGCATTTGCCGCCGCCTCTTTATAATGAAAAGGAATGAATACCACCCCTTTTAAAGGTCTTTCTGTAACATATGCTTTCAATGTTATTTCGCCTCTCCTCGAACTCACACTTACCATAGATCCCTCTTCAATGGACAATCCTTTCGCATCTTCAGGATTTATCTCTACATATGCCTCGGGAGCAACCGTATTCAAGGGTTTGACCTTCCTGGTCATAGTGCCTGTGTGGTAATGAAACAGCTGTCTCCCTGTCGTCAGTAAAAGAGGATACTCGTCATCGGGCAGTTCGGCGGATTCCCTGTACATTACCGGGGTAAACCTCCCTTTCCCGCGGGGAAACCCTCCCTTGAAAAGATACGGAGTCCCTGGATGATCCAGTGTCGGGCACGGCCACTGTACACCGGTTTTATTGATCTTCGTATAATTTATACCGGCAAGCGCGGGCCACATCCTGCCTATCTCTGTAAATACCTCGTTCATAGCCGAATACTTCATCTCATATCCCATCCTGCCGCTTAACTGCATTATAATCCATGAATCCTCTTTTGACTCTCCGGGAGAGATTATCGCCCTTCTCACTCGTTGAACGCGCCTCTCGGTATTGGTAAATGTACCCTCTTTCGCTGCAAAACTGACCGCAGGGAATACCACATCTGCAAGTTCGGCGGTCTCTGTCATGAATATATCCTGAACAACAAGGAAATCGAGTTGATTCAGCGCCTTCTTTGTATGAGCCATATCAGGGTCACTCATCACAGGGTTCTCTCCCATCACGTACAAAGCCTTGAATTCACCTCCTGAGGCATCTATCATTTCCGGGGCCGTCAATCCGGCCTTTTCAGAAAGTTTTACACCCCATTCTTTTTCAAACCTGGCCCTGATAGCCGGGATGACAACCTTCTGATAACCGGGATACATGTCGGGAGAACAACCCATATCGGTAGATCCCTGCACATTGTTCTGCCCCCTGAGGGGATTCACCCCTGCTGCCTCCTTACCCAGATTGCCTGTCATAAGGGCAAGATTAGCTATGGAAAAGACATTATCGGTGCCGTGTGAATGCTGCGTAATTCCCATTGTATAATATATGCCTGCTTTATCCGAGCGTGCATACAATCTCGCGGATTCGATAATTTTTTCCTTCGGTACTCCTGTAATCTTCTCACCGGTTTCAGGGGTAAAATCATCCAGTACCTTAACAAACTTATCATAATCTTCAGTGTGTTCCTCTATAAAACTCCTGTCGACCAGGCCCTCTTTGGCAATAACGTGCATCATGGAATTAAGCAGAACCACATCAGTACCGGGCCTGTGCTGCATCCATATATGTGCAAAGCTTACCATGGGAATTTTCCGCGGGTCGGCAATAATAAGTTTTGCTCCTTTCCTCACGGCCTTTATCATCCGAAGCGCCACTATAGGATGGTTTTCCTTTGTATTGGAACCGATGACGAACAATAGATCATTGTTTTCTATTTCCGGTATAGAATTCGTCATGGCTCCCGAGCCGAATACCGTAGCCAGACCGGCCACCGTTGAGCTGTGTCAAAACCTTGCACAGTGATCAACATTGTTCGTTCCGATCGCAGTGCGCATAAATTTCTGGAAAAGATAGTTTTCCTCGTTCGTGCACCTTGCTGAAGACAAACCACCAATAGCATCCGCACCATGTTTTACTTTAATCTCACTGAATTTTCCGGCCACATAATCCAGAGCTTCATCCCAGGAGACCTCTTCAAATTTTCCGTCTTTTTTAATAAGAGGGGTGGTCAACCGGTAATCATCATTAATAAAGTCATACCCAAAACGGCCTTTTGGACAAAGCCAGCCTTCATTGAGTGTATCGGGGTCCGATGATACCCTGATTACCTCATTCCGGCTCACATGCAGTATTAGATTGCAGCCGCAGCCGCAGTACGGACAGACTGTCTTTATTTCCTTTATATCCTTCTGCCTGCCCCTCCCGGCCCACTGCTTGCCACTGAGCGCACCGGTTGGACAGATTGAAACACACTGACCACAGAATTCACAGAAAAGGTCTTTTTCAAACGGCGGACATATCTTTGCATTAAATCCCCTGTATGCTATATCGATGGCAGCCACTCCCTGAACTTCTTCACAAACCCTCACGCATTTACCGCACAATATGCATTTCTCCATATTGCGCTCTATAAACGGATTCCCGTCTTTTTCCGTGTACTGCCTTCTCTCTCCCCGGAACCGGTTATCTCTAAGATTATAGAAGTATGCGAGTTCCTGAAGCGTACAGTCTCCGGCCTTCTCACACACCATACAGTCATTCGGATGATCACTCAATAGAAGCTCAACCACCGTTCTCCTTAATCTCTCGATATATGAAGTGGTCGTTTTAACGACCATGCCATCTGTTACAGGGGTCGTGCAGGCAGTTACAGGCCTTGGTATACCTTCTATATCAACGAGGCAGAGTCTGCATCCGCCATACGGCTCCAGCCTGTCATCATCGCAAAGTGTAGGAATGTATATATCGTTGTCTTTAGCAGCACGCAGAACCGATGTCCCTTCCGGCACTTCGATCCTCTTATTGTCTATCGTCAGCGTCATCATCTCTTCTGCCTCCAGCCATTCGTGAGATATCAGCGATCAGGTATACGGCGTTCGCTTTTCAGCTTCCCAACCCCTGATCCCGAATCCCTGTACAATTATCCTTTCTTCACAGCATTGAACTTGCATGTCTCAAAACATGCCCCGCACTTTATACATATCTCCTGGATAATCTTGTGGGGCTTTTTCTTCTCTCCCACAATAGCCCCCGCAGGGCATACCCTTGCGCACATGGTACAGCCCTTACAGAACTCTTCAAGTATGGAGTATGTAAGGAGATTCTTGCATACACCCGCAGGACAACGCTTCTCATGGATATGGGCCTCATATTCATCCCTGAAATACCTGATGGTGCTCAGGACGGGGTTGGGTGCTGTCTGGCCCAGTCCGCAGAGTGAAGCAGCCTTTACGTCGTTACTCAGCTTATCGAGAAGATCTATGTCCCCCGGTCTCCCCCTGCCATCGGTAACCCGGCTTAATATCTCCAAAAGCCTCTTTGTCCCTATCCGGCAAGGGACACACTTACCGCAGGATTCTGCCTGGGTGAACTCAAGAAAATATTTTGCAATATTCACCATGCAGTCTGTCTCGTCCAGTACAACCATGCCACCGGAGCCTACGATGGAACCGGCTTTGGCAAGTGACTCATAATCAACACTGATATCGATCATCCCGGCCGGGATACACCCGCCTGACGGCCCCCCTGTCTGAACAGCCTTAAGCCTTCTATCTCCTTCAATTCCACCACCTATATCATAGATAATCTCCCTGAGCTTTATTCCCAGAGGAACCTCTATAAGTCCGCTGTTTTTTATCTTTCCAGTGAGGGCAAAGACCTTTGTTCCTTTGCTCTTTTCCGTCCCGTACTGTGCTATCCAGTCAGCTCCGTTTCGAATAAGGTAGGGGATGTTTGCAAGGGTCTCTACATTGTTGATTACACTCGGCCGGCCCCAAAGTCCCTTCTGTGCCGGGAACGGCGGCTTGGCCCTCGGCATTCCTCTCTGCCCTTCAATCGATGCAATAAGAGCCGTTTCCTCACCGCACACAAAGGCGCCCGCGCCTAATTTAATCTTTATGTCAAAACTGAAGTCCCCATCAGTGATATTTTCACCAAGAAAGCCCCTCTCTCTTGCCTGCTCAAGGGCTATCTTTAACCTCTCAACTGCAAGGGGATATTCTGCCCTGATATAGACATAACCCTTACTGGCATCTATTGCATAGGCGCCTATCACCATGCCTTCAATTACAGAATGCGGGTTACCTTCTATAATAGAACGGTCCATAAACGCTCCAGGATCCCCTTCGTCGGCATTACATATCAAATACTTCGGTTCACCAGGGGCATTTCTTGCAAACTCCCACTTCAGGCCTGTTGGGAATCCGGCGCCTCCCCTTCCTCTTAATCCTGAAGCCTTTACCACCTCGATGGTCTTCTCAGGGGTCATTGTCGTCAGAACTTTTTTGAGGGCATCATATCCGCCCCTGCCTATATATGACTCTATATCCTCAGGGTCAACTTTTCCACAGTTTGAAAGGACCACTTTCACCTGCTTTTCATGGAAAGTATGATAGTCTTCCTTTACCGTCCATTCTTGTACTGCCTGCCCCCGAATGATATGCTCCTGCACTATCCTTTGCACCATATCAGACTTTATATACTCATAGGTGACCTTCTCCCCATCAATAATCACATCTACAAGCACATCCCTCGCACAGAATCCGCGACAACCAACCTTATGAACAGAACAGGTCTTTTCAATAGTTGCACTTATGCCTGAAATCTGAAGCTCCTTCCGAAAAGCAGAGATTACCTCAGACCCTCCTGCGGCGATGCCGCCGGTACCCATACAAACCTTTATGACTATATTCGAATTTTGCATAACTCTTTCATTATAAATATCTTCAATTCAACTTCTCTTCAGCTTTTTAATCTCCTTCATTAGCCTGTCTGCGGTCATCTTTCCATGGATTTCCTTGTTAATAATAACAACCGGAGCAATGCTGCAGGCACCAACACAGTTGACCTTCTCGACAGTAAACTTCTTGTCCTCCGACGTATCCTCCCCTGATGGTATATGAAGTCCCCTTAAAAGGCTGTTAATAAGCCTCTCAGACCCTTTAACATGGCAGGCAGTGCCGCAGCAGGCGGTAATTATATTTTCCCCTCTCGGCTTTAAATGGAATTGTGAATAAAATGTGGCAACACCAAAGAACTTGCTTTGAGGAATGCCCAGGCTTTCCGATAAATAAACCATCGCTTCCCGGGGAACGTAACCAAAATGCTCCTGGACATCCTGAAGAAGAGAGATAATATTGCCTTCGTCTCTCCTGTAATTTTCTATAATTACTTCCAACATATCTAATGTATTCTGCATAAACTCCTCACAATTCCGAACAAATCAATTATCTTAAACATGATTCCCGAAGACGATGCATAACTCTTCCCTATGTCACAAAAACTAATATTTGTTTTCTGTTATTACACGGATTAACAGGATATCAAAAAAAACCAGGTTCAATCAATAATTGTAATAACTTATTAAGTTTTTTAATAATATCGCTATTCCGATAAGTATTGACACACGCATAATAAATGTCCGTCTAATCCGTCATTCCCGCGCACAGGCTGTGTCACAATTGTCATCCCTGAAATAAATTCAGGGCAGGCTCTGAACTTGTTTCAGGATCTATATAAAACGTAACATATCGAAAATACGAGATTCTGAAATAAATTCAGAATGACATCATATACGTTTTCAGGATTATGACACAGTCTGGCAGGCGGGAATCCAGGAGAAGGCGCAAAACACTGGATTCCTGCTTCCGCAGGAATGACAAAAATGCTGACCTACATGGGACATCACTTTTGCATGCTTCAATAATTGTCATTATAATAAACATAATCAACAAAAATATCGAACAACCGGTAATTCAAAAGATATTACATCTTTTCCGGTGCAGATATACCCAGAATGGAAAGGCCTTCATTGAGTATAATCATTATCGCTCTGCAGAGTAACAGCCTTGCGACTGTAATATTTCTGTCTTCACCAAGGACCCTGTGGCGGCTGTAGTAAGGATGAAATATCCCGGCCAACTCCTGCAGATAATAAGTTATCCTGTGCGGCTCCCTCGCATTCACTGCCCCTTCAAATAATATCGGATAAAACAGAACCTTCTTGATTAACCGTAATTCTTCATCTTCAGAGAGCATTTTTACATGAGAATATTCCAGATTATCAGGGTCAAAACCCTCCTCCCCGGCTTTTCTGAAAATACTGTTTATCCTTGCATAAGCATACTGGACATAGAAAACCGGATTCTCCGCAGAGTGTTTTTTTGCTATATCAAGATCGAATTCAAGATGACTGTCCGGTTTGCGCGTAAGAAAAATAAACCGGGTTGTATCCCTTCCTATCTCATTCATCACTTCCCTGAGAGTTATAAAATCCCCGGCCCTCTTCGACATCTGCACAGGTTTGCCGGCCTTCAGCAATGAAACCATTTGAACAAGAATTACCTTCAGGCGACCCGGATCGAATCCCAGCGCATCAATAGCAGATCGTACGCGCTTGACATAGCCATGGTGATCGGCGCCCCAGATATTTATCAGTTCCCGGAAGCCTCCCTTTATTTTCAAAAAATGATACGCAATATCGGATGCAAAATATGTATATCGGCCATCGCTTTTGATGATAACCCTGTCCTTGTCATCTCCAAACTCAGTTGACCTGAACCAGGTTGCGCCGCTTCCTTCATAAACAAGATTCTTCTCCCGCAAAAATTCTATGAGACTGTCAACATGACCTTTTGAATACAGTTCTTTTTCACTCCGGAAAGAATCAAAGACAACACCGAAATCTTCAAGATTGACTTTTATGTCATCAAGCATGAGCATATATGAATAATCAATAAAGTAGTCTGAGCATTCGTCAAAGCCTTTATTGCAGTATTTATCCCCTTCTTCATTATAAATACTTTTTGAGATATCAATTATATACTCACCCCTGTATCCGTCTTCGGGAAAAGAATAATCCCTGCCGCACAGTTCCATATAGCGTGCGAATACAGACTCACCGAGCAGATGTACCTGCCTTCCGGCATCGTTTACATAGAACTCCCTTTCAACATTATATCCTGCATTCTCCAGGAGATTGGCGAGAGCCGAGCCGACGACGGCTCCTCTTCCATGTCCAAGGTGAAGAGGACCGGTCGGATTTGCACTTACAAACTCTATCTGTACCTTCTCTCCCCTGCCCATATCACATCTGACAAACTTTCCGGGGTCTTTTAGAAGATCAGCGAGTTTCTTATGAATATAATCTTTCGCAAGGAAGAAATTGATAAAGCCCGGACCTGCAATTTCCACCTTTTCAAACATTTCACCGTTGCCTATTGCATTGACGATATCCCCGGCAATCTTCCCCGGTGGTTTCTTCAGTTGTCCGGCCAGTACCATCGCAACCGGTGTTGATATATCACCATGCGCTTCCGCCCTGGTAACCTCAAGCTCAATGGGAGGAGCATCTATTCCAAGCCTTTCCAATGCGCTTTTTATTATGTTCCTGATGTCCATCTATACACCTGATCTCCTATAGAATATAAAGAATATCACAGAAACATGGAAAATATCTAATAAACACAAACAAGACAATAATATCACAATGAATTCAGGATACAGAGGAGTCTGTTGCACAAAATAGAAGATGCAGCAAACTCCGTTCTCCCGATATTTGTCAGGGAAATTATGAAACATACATGCCCCGACACACGTCGGGACACAAAGGAGTATGAAAACACCCCCCCCATCCCCCCCTTAGAGGCTGTGTCACAATTGTCATCCCTGAAATAAATTCAGGGCAGGCTCTGAACTTGTTTCAGGATCTATAAAAACGTAGCATATTGAAAATACGAGATTCTGAAATGAATTCAGAATGACA
>BDTO01000008.1 GCA_002897855.1 bacterium BMS3Bbin05 | reverse complement strand
AATATCAGGATGTATATCTGAAGGCCTATGGCTCGATTGCCGAGGCCAGGAATGGGCTCAGGGAATATTTTGAGTTCTACAATCGCCGGAGGCATCAGAGCCTTGACCGAAGGACGCCGGATGATGTTTACTGGAATACACTACCACCGAGAGAGGTAGCGGCATGAGGCAGAGCAGCTTATCACTTAAGAAACGCTTTCAGCTGTCCAAACAAACCCGACCACCGCTTTTCATATCCTTTTCAATCAGCATCATACATAATAATACCTATGAAGACTTATATATGATTCTGGATCAACCATCTTATCCCCTAAGTATTATAAGTGTTAGCCCAAATTTGAATTAATAAATCAACCTATGAACTTGAAGTTCTTTGATAAACTAAAATACTTCCTCAGAGGTGGCTGGGTTTGTTTGGACAGGCAGAAGCGATTTATAAGTGATAAAGCGGAGAGATTGACAGGCATCTCTGTTAATTATCCTGTCCAATCATTTTTATGAGTGGATAACAGCAGGTTGTCTATTGCAAGGGAAGAATGTTGTTATGAAAAAACAGGAGACTTTTCAGTCTCCTGTTTTTTCTTGTTGGTGATCATAAGACCCTCGGATTACCATAAATCTTTGGTCTTCCGAAATGTAGGATATACCGAAATTGCCTCATCCGGAATCTATACGAAGCGCTATCTCTGCCTCATAAAATCTTATAGATTTTAACACCTTAAGTAGCCTTTCGACTGGCATCATGGCCTGATATATGACCACCCCTGCTCTTCCTTCTCCATAATCTCCAGTACTCCGGCCTTGACAACCGATACTCCCTTGACAAGACCCTCCTTTGACAGCTTGAAATGCTTCATTGTGTTGCCGCAGGCAGCAAATCGAACCCCGTAGAGCTGCATACTCGAGATCCTGTCTCTGAAAGCCTTGTTTTTCTTCATGAGGAGTTTGAGTCCGGGACCATAGGCAACAACCTCCACCTTAATGTTATCCTGGCCCACCGCCTTGATGACATTCATAGCGTTGTTAAGTGCAATCTTCATGGTCCTTGGATTATCGTCGCTCACCTGAATAACAAGCCTATGAGCCACGCTCCCGCTCTCCGCTGCTGCCAGACCTGCACTAAATAGCAGGCTTAAGGAAATCAGAATCACTGGTAAAACAAAAAGTTTTCTCATCATACTTAAACTTCTCCTTTCATTATTGTTATGCCAGGTCCAGGCACTCTTTATCAACTTAACGGTGCTATCCATGAATCCCTTATTTGACCTTTATATAGGCAAAGCCTTTATCATGAAGCTCCACAATCCTGACCTGTCCGGACGGTATGATACTTATAAAAGATTTGAGTTTACTCTTAGCTATCCCGGTTCTTTGCAGGGTTATACTGCACTGCTCAAACTTAACGCCGTAACCATCTACAAGGCTCTTCATCCTGTCATTTATGGACTTGGCAAGTTTGGTGGCGATATGTTTCTTGGCAAATTTTGTCCCCTTCCTGTCCTTCAGCAGGAACTGGACACATGCCGAATTGGAGACCAGCCTTACATCATAAAAGATATTGTTCGTCGTGTAATAGTTGACGAGGTTGTAAATATTACGTAACGTAGCATCAAACCTCTTGGCATTGGCGTAGTCGCAGTGATAAACAGCCTTTTCCTGTTCCTTTTCTGCTGCATTACTCAGCGACGGAATCAGGAGCGACCCTATTATCATCAAAGCCATGATAATACCGATTAAAGATTTTCTCTCAGCCATTTTTACCTCCCGGTGAAATCTTTTATTGTATAAACCACTAAAGCGGTTTTCTCTATGCACTTCTTGAAATTTCTGAAACATATAGAAGATAGAAGAAATAATTCAGAGATTTACTTAGTAAGTACTGCAAAAGATATGCCTGCAAAAAATTCTGTAATTTCAGCCGCATATCAAACAATTATGTTGTATCTTGCGACAGGGAAGGATTTATCTGTGGTATTTTGCAATTTATAAGAACCCATACTCTTTTAATTTCCTGTACAGGGTGGACCTGTCTATACCCAATATCTCCGATGCCCTGCTTTTGTCGCCCTCTGCCATCTCTATGACCTGCAATATATGGTCTTTTATAACATTATCCAGTTTTCCCGGCGGGATTTCGATATTTTTAAAAGGCATATAGGTCAGACTTTCAAGGGTGATCATGTTGCCCTTCTCGATTATCATTGCCCGCTCTATGAGATTGGAAAGTTCCCTCACATTGCCCGGAAAGGAGTAGTTTTTCAGATTTAGGAAGGCATCTTCTGTTATCCCCTTTATACAGGGATTCAGACTGTTAAATTTCCTTATAAAGTAATATGTAAGCGCCTCGATATCCTTGGGCCTTGTCCGCAGGGGTGGCATATGAATTCCAAACACATGCAGTCTGTAATATAGATCTTCCCTGAAGGCGCCTTCTTTAACTTCTTCTTCAAGGTTCCTGTTTGTGGCTGCTATTATCCTTACATCAGTTGTTATCTTTCTCTCGCCTCCCAGCCGGTAAACCGACCTTTCCTCGATAAACCTGAGAAATTTTGGTTGGATCCGTAAGGGCATTTCGGTTATCTCGTCGAGAAAAAGTGTGCCTCCTGATGCCAGTTCAACAAATCCCCTCCTGCTCTTCTCCGCTCCCGTAAAGGCGCCCTTTTCAAAACCGAAGAGTTCACTCTCAAACAGGTTCTCCTGAATGTTTGAACAATTAATGTCTACAAAAAGATTATTATTACGTTTACTCTGCGAATGTATAAATCGTGCTATTACCTCTTTACCGGTGCCTGTTTCACCGGTTAAAAGGACTGTAGTATCTCCTTCGGCGACCTTTTCGGCAAGATCCATGACTTTTCTCATATTAAGGTCTTCACATATTATTGTCAGGTTCTCTACCTCTATATGCTGGTGCTGTTTTAATTCTTTTATCTTCCCGAGTTTTGATATAAGGTGATAGGCATCAACAGGCTTTAATATATAATCATATGCCCCCCGTTTGACGGCACAAACACTTTCCTCTACAGTACCGAAGCCGGTTATAAGAATGACCTCTGTCTCAGGGGATATCTTTTTGACCCTCTCAAGTACAGTGAGTCCATCAAAGTCCGGCATTTTTATGTCACTGACAACTACATCATAAAAATTCTTTTCAAGCACATTCAGCGCCTTAACCGGAGAAGTGAAGCCATCGACAAAAAATTCCTTTCTGAGCGCCCTCAGAAGTATCCTGTTAAGGGTCTCGTCATCCTCAATTATAAGAACTTTCACACTCACGCTCCTTAAATCTTACCTCCAGTGTTGTGCCTTGTCCAACTTTGGAGTGAATCTCTATATTACCACCATATCTTTTGACGATACTCTGCACAATGGAAAGCCCCAGACCTGTTCCCCTGCCGGGTGATTTAGTAGTATAGAACGGATCGAATATTGCGGAAAGCTCTTTTTCCGGAATGCCCGCCCCGTTATCCGATACCCTCAGAACTGCCACACCTCCTTTTTTAAGAACACTGATCAGTATCCTGCCTCCGTCATCACATGCATCGAGGGCATTCAGGACAAGATTTAATATTATCTGCTCCATATGCACCTGATTCCCATGAAAACAACAATCCTGAAGATCATATGTTATATTTACCGCTTTCCCTGTAAGATCAAGAAGGGGTTTTAATTTGAGAACCACTTCTTTCAGGTTTATTTCAGACATATTATTCTCCCTGCCCCAGACAGGGGAGATGCTTTTGAGATTGTTCAGTATCTTTACACATCTCAATGCCTGTTCTTTTATAGTAGAAATATCTTCCTTCAGGTGTTCATCGACCTCTTCATAAAGCATACTGGAAAGGAGTATTACAGAGTTCAGCGGTGTATTGATCTCATGTGAGAGTCCTGCCGAGAGGATAGTCAGTGATGAGAGCCTGTCCATGGTCTCAAGTTTCTTTCTTGAAATGGATAATTCCTGGATATGATTTTTCAGCGATACTGCCATCTTTTGTATATTCACGGAAATCTCTCTTACCTCATAATCACCGGTTATCTCGAAATTGTAATCAAGTTCACCCTTCCCGTATCTTTGAAGAGAATCCTTTATTGACCTGAAAGGCCTTGTAAACCTCCTGGAAAAGGCTATCCCTGTAATAACGCTCATAAAGATGGCGATAACCATTATAACCAGGAAGTTCCTTTTCAACGCATAAAGGTTGCGATAGAAATAATCACCGCTCAGTACGGTACAGACCTTCCATACCTGTTCCTTCCTGTTATAGGGAGAGATTGTAGAAAACATGAGAAAATCATTTCTGCCGGGAATCCTGTAAATACCGCTTTCATGCTTCCGCATATAGTCCTCTGCCTCTTTGCCGTATACATTGGAGAATCTGTAGTCGGTGCCGAGTTGATTTGCGAACTCGTATCTTTTTTCTCTGTGAAATACAAAGATGCCGTCCCTTTCTTTCTCAGCAGTATTGAATTCCACAAGGAAGGAATAGGTCTTTTTGTCCCTGAAGGGGTTGGCAATGGCGGTCCCTATGGCATTACCCCAGAAATTTATCACTAAGAACCCTGATTTCTTTTTGCCTGAAAAATAGGGGATGACTGTTCTCAGCATTGCCGGACAGAACTTTTCAGCATCAGGCAGCCTTCCACGCTCAAAATTTGAAAAGATCATCTTGCCTTTTCCAAGATTTACGGCATTTTTATAAAAACCTTTCCGGCTCAGAGATATCGGGCAATATCCGCTAACACCACTCAGGTTCTTGTGTTCTCTTACAAAGATAAGTATGTCGCCGTTGGTATTAAGCACACGTATTGCCTGGATCAGGGGAATTGTCTTTTGAAGGCTTAGAAAATGTTTTTCAATGATGGATTTCTTTCTGGTGTCGCCTTCGAGAAATTCCCTTATTTCACTGTCCTGATATACAGCAGAAGTTATATCCCTGAGTGAGGAAAGGAAGTTGTTGATAGACTTCTTATTCTCATCAACTATGAATTGTCCCTGCGAATAAATCTCCTGGAGGAACACTTTTTTTGTCTGTGAATAATAGACCAGGGTGGCAGCAATAAGTATCACCGCTACAAGGGCGCCGATATATAGGGATAATCTCTTCGACATTATCAAGTAGTCATTAGTTAGAGGCTATTTGCCAAATCGCATAATGGCATATCATATAATATATGTATAATACCACTAATATGCCGGATCTCCTCAAGTACTAATGTCGCCGGGCTGCCCTGAAATCTCAAGTATGATTAATTATATCCATTTAATGAGGCATGGTTCTTCCTCTCCGGTTAACTGTCTTATCTGAAAGGCCGTTACTCATCTGCCAGGCTCGTATATGTCCCGGATTCTCAGATTTATTTGCGACCGGGGCATTTCTGATTTGGCGTTACATGTCATATTTCGGTCTCCCGCTTGAATGACAATGTACTAAAATAGAGATATAAAAATGTCCTGCAGGTGAAGTATAATTTCTTAGCGGATGGGAGGAAGTTATGACCGGAAAGGACATCATTGAAATGACGGTAATGAATTTAAAGGGCAGGTGGAGAGGTCTCCTGCAGAACATATTGGTATTACTGCAGGAGACCCGGGATTATCCTTCGCAGCAGACGCGTCTGATCCTCTTCTTGCCGGATGCGGAAACGGCCATGACAACATCGATCTGGTTACCACAGATGCGGCATGTTTTGACATTGTTTTTGGATCCGGCCCTTGAAGCTACGTCGGTCTTTGATTTTTTCTTTTCTGCCATAATGAAACCTCCTTTATATGTATTAAATGGATAGCGAGCGTATTCCCCGTGGTCTTATCACGGGGAAGATCAATTCGACGGAAACACAGTAGTCCCACGCCATATCTGTAAAGCACAGAAGTACTTGTGATTTGTCCTCTTGGTGGTATTAAAGGTTGAAACGGATAATACGGCACATCTGAGGGAATTCACAAAGCTTGATAATATATACTAATACAAATATTGTTGTCAATAAAAAATATCATTATGCCAAAAATTAATGAAAAAAAAGTGTAAATGGTACTTATCCGGAACAATTTGTGCAACAGGCTCTAATTCTGATAAAATAAAAAATCAAGACAAAGGATCGATTATGTATATATATAAGGAGAAAAATGGTGAACCGGATCATACTGAGAACAGAGTTTCCGTTATTAAAGCTGCTTAGGCGGGGAAAGGTCAGGGATATTTACGACCTTGGCGAATATCTGCTGATGGTAATTACAGACAGGGTTTCCGCCTTTGATGTAATACTTCCGAACGGGATCCCGGGGAAGGGGCGGGTGCTTACCGGTATTTCCGCCTTCTGGTTCAATCATATGTCGGATATTATAGAGAATCATGTTGTTTCTTATGATGTGAGCGAGTATCCGGCTGAATGTCGGGATTACATTGACCAGCTTGAGGGGAGAAGCATGCTGGTACGGAAGGCCGAGACTCTGCCCGTTGAGTGTATTGTGAGGGGGTATTTGTCCGGTTCAGGCTGGAAGGAGTATGTTGAAAGGGGCGAGATATGCGGCATAAAGCTGCCACCGGGTTTGAAAGAGTCAGGCAGGCTGCCGGAACCTGTCTTCACCCCGAGTACGAAGGCGGAAGAAGGCCATGATATCAATATTTCCCTTGATAAAGCGATATCGATTATCGGGGAAGAAAGAGCAAAACATGTCCGGGATATCAGTCTCAAAATATACGGCAAGGCCTCTGAAATTGCTGAAAAGAAGGGTATCATCATAGCGGATACAAAGTTTGAGTTCGGTCTGTATAATGGAAAGATGATAATTATTGATGAGATACTGACACCCGATTCTTCAAGATTCTGGTCTAAAGCCGATTACGCACCTGGTAGAAGCCAGGACAGCTTTGACAAGCAGATCGTTAGAGACTATCTCCTGACACTCGATTGGAACAAAACTTATCCTGGGCCCGAATTGCCGGAAAATATTGTTAAAAAGACCGCTGCAAGGTATCAGGAAATCCTGGAGATCCTGACGTCCTGACAAATGACGGATTCAGGTGACGTAAAAAGTATTCGGAATATCGGCATTTTTAAACGAATATCGCTTTATCTGGGGATGATAAAGTTTTCGCACTCTGTCTTTGCACTTCCCTTTGCCTTTACTTCAGCTTTTTTCGCCGCTAAAGGGATTCCTTCAATAAGTCAAATATTCTGGATAATTGTTGCCATGGCCGGGGCCAGATCTGCGGCAATGGGTATGAACAGGGTAATTGACAGGAAGATTGACGCAAAGAACCCGCGTACAAGCGGACGCGAAATTCCGGCCGGTGTTATAAAGGTAACGGACGCACTTATCTTTATCCTTATATCCATTTCCGCAATGGTATTTGCTGCCTATAATCTTAATCCATTATGTCTTAAACTTTCTCCCCTTGCGGTCCTGGTGCTTTTTCTTTATTCCTACACAAAGAGATTCAGTTACCTTTCACATATTGTTTTAGGAATAGCCGTTTCAGGCGCGCCGCTTGGTGCATGGATAGCGATAAAAGGAAGTATCAATATCGAGATATTGCCGATGGTTATTGCCGTTATAGCCTGGCTTGCGGGATTTGATATTTTATATGCCCTTCAGGATATTGAATTCGACAGAAACCATGGTCTCCATTCCATACCTCAGAGGTTTGGTATAAAGACTTCATTGTGGTTATCAAGGCTGTTCCATTTACTGACCCTTGGCCTGCTGGTTATTACAGGATTGATATTCAGGAGCGGAATTATATATTTTTCGGGTATGGTGTTGGTGGGTTTACTTCTTTTATATGAACATGCTCTCGTAAAAGAAGATGACCTGAGCAAACTGGATATGGCCTTTTTCAATATGAATGGTTATATCAGTATGGCGGTATTTGTGTTTACTTTTATCGATCTTGTTTTGGTTTGAAAACTGCATTATCTTTCCTGTGATGTTTTACCTATCACAGTGTAACCTGTGTGGATTCCGGCGGCTTGATCAATCTGTTATAATTAATGGCTCTTCAGGAAATAGTGTAGAAGAATAAAATAATGCAGAATAGACCGTAGAGACACAGTAAAAAGCCGACGAGCCGGCAGGCTGAGCCGGAGAAATATATAATCTGGATATCAGGGATTGTCTGATTTGATAGGTAACATATACCTCGAAAAAATAAAGGGATATTTGACCGAAGGGTGGGGGGGAAGGCTTCTTGCGTCGTATTGTACGTCTCTCGTCGATAACATCATTTTTGATCTTCTGCCCCGCGGCGAGAAAGATCTGCCGTTTGCCGTATTTGCGACCGGAAGTTATGGAAGAACGGAGCTTTGCCCGTTTTCAGATATTGACATCATGTTTTTCTCTGCCGATATGCGTAATACAGATTCAGCTACAGGGCTTCTATACGGCCTATGGGACAGGGGCCTTCAGGTAAGTCATTCTTTCAGGACCCCCCGTGGATGCATAAAAGAGGCTTTTTCTGATTTGCACACCCGAACATCTATGCTGGAGGCCAGGTTTATATGCGGCAATCCCGAGCTTGAGCGTATTTACAGGGAAGAAGTCCTGCAGAAGCTCAGGGGGAAAAAGAAGAGGGAGTATATCTCGTCAAAACTGAGAGAGATACGCGAAAGGCGCAGGAAACAGGGGCGCTCTCCCTTTCTTTTACAGCCCGATGTAAAGGAATCATGCGGCGGGCTGAGAGATATCCAGAGCGCTTTGTGGCTCACGTCAGTCCTGTTCAAGTATGATGGATTCCAGGGCCTGAAAGGACTGATGAGGGAAGATGATTATCAGAAGTATTTGCGGGCATATGATTTCATGCTTAAACTGAGGTTCGTTATACATGTCCTGTCCCGGAGAAAAAATGACAGGCTGCTTTTTGAGCTGCAGGAAGAGACTGCGGATATGCTGGGGATCAGGGGATCAAAGAAGTTCAGTGCGGTAGAGAGAATGATGAGATATTATTTTATCAGGGCGGGGGCTGTGAGTGTTTTCAGTGACGCTATTTATCGAAGATGTGGCGCTATGGTGACAAGACGCAGAATGAGCTTCGGAGTGAGTAAGATAAATGATAATTTTTCGATTTCAAAGAAAAAGATAATTGCAGCATCGGATGAGATCTTCAGAAAGAACCCGGTCAGGATTATGGAGGCTTTTTACGTCCAGGCAAAGACAGGGTATGAACTGAGCGATCATCTCCTTGACACAATAAAACGAAACATAATATACATAAATGCATTTTCAAGAAAAAAAAGGGAAATGGTTGACTATTTCTTCTCGATATTGAGATCCGGCAGAGTAGGGCCGTGTCTGAGGTCCATGCATGCAACCGGTGTCCTTGACAAGTTCATACCTGAGTTCGGTGCCCTCAGGCACCTCCTGGTTAACAGTTATTATCATGAGTATCCCGTTGATGAGCATTCACTGATGTGCATAGAGAAGCTTGAAACTATCGAAAGAAGCAATGATAAGACGTTCAGGCATCTCTCGGATATGTTTATGGATATTCACCGTAAAGATCTGCTCTATCTTGCACTGCTTCTGCATGACATCGGAAAGGCGAAAGGACGTTATCACGAAAGAGAAGGGTATAAAGGGATAAAAAATGTAGCTGACAGGCTGATGCTGGATGTTGAATCGAGAGTATTCCTGGAGTCGCTTGTGAAGAACCATATTCTTATGTCGGAAGTGGCGTTCAAACATGATGTCGAATCCCCCGATGTACAGGCCTCCTTTGCTGAGAAGATAGTGACTGTTGAAAGGTTGAAAGCGATTTATCTTATGACATATGCCGATATGTCATCCGTCAGCGACAGTTTCTGGACAAGATGGAGAGCGTCTATTCTCCAGATGCTGTATGTTAAGACGAGAGATTATCTCAGGGGGGCCAGAGTTAGCAGGGATGAACTCATTCAGGACCTGGTTAAAAGATATCAGCATATAAATGAGGTAAAGGAATTTATTGATAATATGCCGGATTACTATTTTATATCTTCGCCGCAGGAAAAGATCAGGAGGGAGAGTATCCTGTATAAAAGGGCGGTTGATGAGGGGTTTGCGATTAATATCGAAGGCCGGGAAGACGGTACAACCGAGATAACACTTGTCCTGAAGGATAGAGCAGGGGTTTTCTCAGGTATTGTCAGCGTTTTTGCTGTAAGAAAATTGAATATTATCGAGGCTCGCCTGTTTACATCCGAAGACGGTTTTGCTGTGGATCGCATCAAGATTTCCAACTGGAACGAGCTGTGGTGGGAAGGAATGGATGAATTGATTGAATCCGACATGAGGGATGTATTGATTGAGGGAAGGAAATATTATTTCGGCAATAAATCCAGGAGAAACAGGGGGATTGAATCATTTATAGAGGTGGATAATGAGAAATTACCTGACCAGACAGTTATTGAGATTATGGCTCCGGACAGAGAGGGTCTTCTTTATGAAGTTGCAGAGGTGTTCAGTAAGTCCGGAGTAAACATTACGAGTGGAAGGATATATACGGAGCAGGACACGGCCAACGATGTGTTCTATATAAACTATATAAAAAAGAGGCTGGACGGGGAACTGCTTTATAATCTTCTTGGAGAACTATGGCAAAGTATAAAATACCAAAAAGATATCTGATACTGATCTTCATTTTGATATTATGGCCGGCACTATACATGGCGGGTCACAATATGGTTGTATCGGATTATGTGAAAAAAATAATAATCGATAAAGTGTTTTTATATTCAGGACAGAAAGCAGAAATAGACAGCGTTTCGATGAATTTTGTACCGTTCTTTCTCGAATTGAAAGATGTTTCAGTGAAGGGTTCGGAAGAAGGTGAATGGTTTAGGAGCAAAAGAATAAAAATATACCCTGACCTTACGGACCTGTTAAGAAAGCGGCTTAACATACGGAGGGTGCTGTTGTCGGAAGCTGATCTGAAGATGACGGAAGGCACGCTTGCTCTTATTGCATCTGCTGGAAAGGGAAGTGGGGGTAGCCGGAGAGTTTCAGTCAGGACGGTTGATGTAAGAAAATCAAGGCTGAGTTATAAGGGTAAGCGTGCCTTTATCATGGCTGAGAACGTTAACGTTCATGCTCTTGTAAGGGTGTTTCCTGAGATAAGATTTAATGCGGGCAGTATCGCAATAAGGTCGGGCAATTTCGCCGCACATAAAATCCATGTCGGCGGAAGGCTCGTCATTAAGACAGATGTCGTTAAAGTTGAATCTCTGTCTCTTAGTTCAGGAGATTCGCTTCTGGATATTAAGGGTATGTTCTATCCAGGGACTATGGATTTTAGTGCGCAGGCAAAGGCGGATTTGAGTGTAAGCAGCATCAGCAGGATGTTTAAACTCCCGGTAATTAGAAAGGGAAGGATTTTATCCCGGGGTGATATTAAATATTTCGATGGTAAGTTGTATGCTGATACAAAAGTATCAGGAGAGTTCTATCTTGAGAGTCTGATGAGTCTGCTCGAAGTTAAAGAACCCCTCAGAGGACTTACCAGATTTAAAGGAAATTTGAATGTAAAGGCAGGGAAGATTACCGGTCATTCAGAAGCTGAATTAATAAAGGGACATCTCTATGGACTCGATATCGACAGATTGACCTGTAATGTTTCGTATAAAGACGATAAACTGGTTTTCAGTAAAGGCCGGGCTTCGCTTTATGGCGGGACTGCTGAAGCCGAGGTTTACATTACCCTTCCGGAGGTAAACCGGTTTATGGTTAAAGTGGATGCTTACAAAGTTGACGCAAAGAACATTCTGAAGTTGATTGGGCTTGATATCGGATTTTCAAAAGGAGTGGTTACCGGAGAACTGAAAAGCGAGGGTGAGATATTCAGCCCCAGTGGGTGGTTTGGTGCAGATTTCAGGCCTGAACAAGGTGATGTCCTGAAAAGGATCACTCATGCTGAAGGAACGTATAGCAGTAATGGTTCAGTCCTTGAGCTTGCGAACATAAGATTGAATACCGGGAAATCCAGGATGGATATGAGAGGGAAGGTCTACCTGAGAAAAAGTAATCTCGAATTATACGGTGAAATCAACACCGAAGATATATCCGACATGATTCTGCCTTATTACAGGGGGGTATCCGGGTCAGGAACTTCACAGTTTTCAGTAGTGGGCACAATAGACGACCCACTTATAAAAGGGCGTATTGATGCATCCGGAGTGTCATATCGGACGTTTGGTTTTAATAGTATGGAGTCCTCTTTTGAATATAGGAAGGATCAATTGAAGATCGGCAGATTGATACTTTTGAATGGCAATGAAGTTCATAGCTTTGAGGGAACTATCCTGTTCGGCAAGGCAAAGCATCTGTTTTATTTTGGCAAGCCGGTATTTAATATAAGGGGAGATTTGAAAAATTTTGAACTTGGCAAGGTAGCGAAAGAACTTGGTGTTAAGCTGCCGCTGAAGGGTATTGCAAACGCGAGGGTAGAAATAGATGGCTCCATACCGAATATAAGGGCGAAAGCGGAAATATCAGCAATGCCTGTTTCTGTTTATGGTTTCCCCATAGGCCGGGTGAGAATGAATATATCATTTTTTAATAGAATATTCAGCTTCAATAATATGGTTATAGCGAAGGGAGACTCGATAATCAGCGGGGACCTTGAGATTGACCTTGACGGTAATTACAGGTTCAAGACCAGAAGGGTTACTTTGCAACTTGGGCAGATTCCTGCCGGACTGCACTTTGAGAAGGGAACCCTGAATATCGAAGTCAGTGGGAAAGGGTCAATCAGGCATCCGTATCTTTCCTCAAGGGTAAAAGTATCGGATGTGGTTGCCGGAGGTATCGCAGTCGCTAATGGAGAGGCCGACATAGTCCTGAAGGATGATATGGTTTCCGTTTCAGGTAAATTGTTCGGCGGCAAAACGGATTTGAGGGCAACACTGAACATGAGAAATGGTTTTCAATGGGACCTTGACGTTAAATTCGGGAGAGGTATTTATGATTTCATCCCTGCCTATTTTTTAAGAGAGGTGCCGGAAGACCTTATGATGAACATGGAGGGGGAATTGGTCCTGAGCGGTGGCAGGAATAACTACGGCGGATATTTGAATATGCACTCTCTTAATTTAACCATGTATGGCTACAATATTTCCAATTCCTCCGATTTGATAATTCGGCTTGACCGGCGCGAGATATTGTTTAAAAAAGTAAGCCTCAAAACCGGCAGCGCTTCTTTTGATGTTGAGGGCAGTTTGATCCCATATGAGAAGTTTGATTTGACCGTCTATGGGGAATCATCATTGAGAATCATGAGAAAAATGTTCAAGTCACTGAAAAGTTTGAATGGATATGGATCATTTGTCTTTTCAATTAAGGGAGAGTGGAACAGACCGGTTGTTAATGGTGGCGTCACTGTCAGGGATGCATCATTGAGGATAGAAGGTTTTCCATACAGGATAGTTGATATAAACAGCTATATTTACATTGACAATAACAGGATTGTATTAACTTCACTGACCGGTAAAACAGGTGGCGGTGCAATAGATGTTAATGGTTACGGATATCTTGAATCCTTCAAAGTGCAGAGGTTATATCTTGATGCGAGGTTGACTGATGCGACGTTTAGAATTGAAAGAGGTTTCATTGTAAACATTGATAGCAACCTTGTCTATAAAGGGGGGTCGGGAAGGGCTGGTATAGTTGGACGGGTTGATGTCAGGAAAGCAAGATATACCAGGAGAGTCGACTGGAGAACCCAGCTGATCAAGCCAAAGACTATCGAAAAGCCCCGTGGGACACTGAGTCCTTTTGAAAAAACCGAGCTGAATATAAAGATTGAAGGAAGCAATAATGTTGTTATTGATAATAATATTGCAAAAACAGACCTTAATGTCGAGCTGCTTTTGAGGGGTACAGTTAATAAGCCGGTTATTATGGGCAGAATTGAAACGCGCAGGGGCCTGGTTTTTTTCAGAAATAATGAGTTCCGGATAATTAATGCGAGTGCCGATTTTATTAATCCTGAAAAGATTAGTCCCTATTTTGATATAACGGCCGAGACTTCCGTTAAGGGTTATGATATCAGAATAGCAGTTGAGGGCCAGATGCCTCATCTCAATCTGTCCCTGCTGTCCAGTCCTCCTCTTGAAGAGACGGACATACTTGCGTTACTGACAGTGGGAGAGTTCGGAAGCAAGTTGAAGGGGCTTGAAGCCGGAATAGGCACGGCTGAAGCTACATCATTTCTCACAGGCAGGTATCAGGACGTTATTGAAGAACGTCTGACAATGCTGACCGGACTGGACAGATTCCAGGTAGAGCCTTATGTGTCTGAAAAGACCGGGACACTTGGACCCAGGATTACAGTTTCCAAGAGGTTAATCGGCGATAAACTGTTTGTTACATATTCATCTGCAATGGGAGTTTCGGAAGAAGATGTCATTAAGCTTGAGTATCAACTCGATAAACATGTTTCTCTTCTTGGTGTCCGTGATGCGGCCGGATCAATAGGAGGAGACATCAAATTCAAGTTCCATTTTAAATGAAGATCGATAAGAAATTTGGATTATTCCTGTGTCTGGCACTGTTCCTGACGATTATTACGCCTGCAGTAAGGACCGGGATAGCAGCTGATGGAATGATAAGGGAAATCCGCATAGAAGGGCTTCACAGAATGAAGAAGGCCGACTTTCTTGAGCTCTTTGGTATTCATGTGAATAATAGATTGGATAAAGAAAGTGTCAGGAAGGGGATTAAAAGGGTTTTTCTTACGGACCGGTTTAAAGATATTGTGGTCATGACGGATGATAACGATCCTTCAATAGTGATTATCAGGGTAAAGGAAAAGTATATAGTGAGAGATATAAAGGTGAAAGGGCTGGTGAATTTAAGAGAAAGGGATGTTTTAAAGTATTTTTCCATTAAAAGTAATGATTACCTGGAGACTTCGCGTCTGGAGCCGGCCGTAAGGAGACTCGAAAAAAAGCTTGCCGGTATTGGATATCCTGAAGCAAAAGTAAGTTACAGTATCAATTATTCCGACAGTGACCACACTGTACTGATAAAACTGAGCATCAAAGAAGGGCAACCGCTTATTATTAAGAAAATTCATATTCATGGGATTCATGGAGAGGGCGAAGTAGACAGGGCATTATTAATACTTAAAATTTTTACAGGTGATGTTTATAACAGAAGCTATATCGCCGACCGCCTGAAAAAATTGAGGCGCCGTTACAGGGACGATGGATATATAAGTCCTGCAATAGGCCCTTTTACATTTGAAAACGGGGTACTGTCGATAGATGTTGCTCTTGGAGATTTACTGAATGTCAAATTCAAGGGTAATGCATATTATACTTCTGCCAGACTCATGGAAGAGACGCTGTTTAGTGATACAGAAAGTGTGAGCAATGAGGTTATTGAGGATTCGTCAGAGAGGATTTTGAAGCTGTATCACAAATCGGGTTTTGTTTTTGCCCAGGTTGCGCCCGTTATAAAGGAAACAAAAGGATTAAAAGAGGTGCTTTTTTTTATTTATGAAGGTGTCCAGGTCGAGATAAATAAAATAAACATTCAGGGCAACAGTATTGGTGATAAACTCATCAAGGGGATTCTCTCTCTTAAAGAAGGCGAATATTTTAACCCGGATATGATCGACACGGACCGTGAAACCTTAACGGAATTTTATTCTGCGCTGGGATTTCGCGAAATAAAAATTAACGATTTCAAATATAAGTATAACAGATCAAAGACAGAGGTACAATTATTCATTAATTTAACCGAAGGATCTCAAACACTGATCGGAGGCATATATTTCCAGGGGAATCACATAATATCGGCAAATGAGATTATCGGAGTAACAAATCTCAGGCCGCTCATGCCTTATAATGAAATAACCGTATACGATGCCAGATACTCCATTATGCATGCCTATAAACGGAGAGGATATCTTGATGTAACAGTGAAGATTGAAAGAAGATTTTCTTCAAACAGGGCATATGTTAAGTTTATTATTAATGAAGGAGAAAGATACTATTTCGGGTATACGATTGTGAGAGGCAACAGGTATGTTAATTCAGAGGTCATTACGAGAGAGCTTTTGAACAGAAAGGGTGAGCCTTTTAACCTTACGCTTTTGAGGAAAAATACTCAGAGGCTATACAAACTCGGGCTCTTTTCAAATGTTAATTACAGGATAATAGATGACTCGGACAGGTCCAGGAGTGTTATCCTGAATGTCAGGGAATCGGATGCCGGAACAGTGGAATTTGCTCTTGGATATGGCGATTATGAGAAAATGAGAGGATACATAGATATAAGCTACAGAAATTTATTTGGGATGAACAGGCAGGCAAACGTAAGGGCCGAATTGAGCACACTTTATGAGAAGTTTATAATCGGTGTCTTTGAGCCATGGCTTTACCGGTTCCGCGGTGCTTACAGTCCTCTCTCGTTGAGGCTGAATCTTATAAAAGAACAGCGAACTGAAAAGAATATCGATACAGGAAAAGTAAAATATAAAGTAAACAGATACTCGGCAACCGGTAATATTGGAATGAGCTTTACAGACAAGCTTAAAGGGGAGATGTTATACAGGTATTCTATTGTCAGGACATCGGATGTGCAGCCCGATATTATATTATCCAGAGATGATACCGGTACGTTATCAATATCAAGTATCAGGCCGGGTATTATTTTCGATTCAAGGAATAACCCTTTTAATCCCACTAAAGGAATTCTCGCAGGTTTGTCGTTTGAAATTGCTTCAAGATACATGGCCTCTGAAACAGAATTTACCAAGACTGTATTGAATGTAAGTCTATACCAGAGGATAATTAAAAGATTGGTAATAGCAGGATCAATAAGGGGAGGCATTGCAGATACTTTAGGTAAAACAACTGAGATTCCCCTGATAGAAAGGTTTTTTCTCGGCGGGAGGAATACCGTAAGGGGTTATGCCCAGGATTCTCTGGGTCCGAAGGGCAAAGATGGCAATCCGATCGGAGGTAAGGTATTCCTGATGAACAATCTTGAATTAAGGACGGTATTAGGATGGAATTTTGGTCTGGTGTTTTTTCTTGATGGAGGTAACGTGTGGCTTGATAAGAGTGATTTTACTCTTAACGGGTACAAGTTTACATATGGTACAGGGCTCAGGTATATGACCCCTGTTGGTCCGGTCAGGCTGGACTATGGTTATAAACTTGACAGGGAGGAAGGTGAAAGTGCGGCTGAGATACATTTCAGCATTGGTCATGCGTTTTAGATCTGCAGTAATCATCCAGTTGATGGTACTGCTTATTATGCAGGGTTTTTCCGTGGAATGTGCCATTGGTAAGATTATAGACAGGGTTGTAGCTTCGGTCGACGATACGGCAATCACAAAATCCGAACTCGATTTAAAATATAATACGTTATCTAAAATAAATAAGAATATATCATATGCGGAAACGCTCCAGGGGATGATAAACAGGATACTGTTATTGAAAGATGCTCAGAAATACAGGATGGAGGGGAGCGAGGATGAAATAATTGACTACTATATAGACCTTAAGATAAGGGCATTAGTCAGGATAGAGGATAAAGATGTGAAAAAATATTATGAGAAACACCGGTCTGAGTTCAAGGGCCATGGATATAAAAGTGTACAGGACGAAATTATCAAGTATCTTACGGAGCTTGAGGTAAACAGACGGTTAAAAAAAATCATTGATAAGCTTCGCTCTGAGTCAAATATCAATATTATGCTCGATAGTCCTGAATAGTGTGGTTTTACAAGTTCTTTATCACGGCATATTCGTTACATTCCGGAAACTGCGGGCATTTCATGCAGTCACCCCATATTTTCTGAGGCAGTTTTGACTTGTCGATCTCTCTGAAGCCGAGTTTTAAAAAAAAATCAGGTTTATAGGTAAGTGCAAATACTCTTTTTATCCCGAGTTCTACGGCTTCATTAATACACTTTGTTACAAGTTGCCTGCCTGTGCCCTGTCTGCGTAATTGTTCGCTGACTACAAGAGACTTGATTTCCCCCAAATCATTCCATCCCAGGTGAAGCGCACAGAATCCGATTATGTTACCTTTATCCTCTGAAATAAAGAAGTCTCTTGCGTGTTCGTACAAATCGTTTAGTGCACGTGGCAAGACCAAACCCTGCTTTGCCGACATATTAAGAAGTTTATGTATATTTTTTATATCACTAATCTTTGCTTTTCTGATTTTCGGCAAATTCCATCCCCTTTTCAATTGCTGTGATATTTTTCTCAATAAGCGCCGAGCGCTCTTCGGGTATAATTATTTTTAAGGCCTGTTTTACACTATCTGTTGATATCAGATGGCTCGATATGATAAAGGCGCCCAGCAGTACCATGTTTGAAAGGCGGGGGTTGCCCAGTTTTCCTGCTATCCGGCTTGACGGAATAGCAAAGGCGGATATGTTGTCTCTGGTTACGCTGTCTGATATCAGGGAAGAATCGTAATAAAGGTTTCCGTCATTTGCAATACAAGACCGGAATTTATCCATTGATGCCTGATTGAGTATTATCATTGAATCAGGGGTTTTTACAATCGGAGACCCTATCAATTCGGTAGATATAACCACGGTGCAGTTTGCGGTTCCTCCGCGCATTTCTGCACCGTAAGATGGGAACCACGTTACATTCCTTTCCTCGATCATGGCAGCCCGGCAGATGAGCTTTCCAAGAAAAAGGATTCCCTGCCCGCCGGAACCCGCAATAATTATCCTGTTTTCCAGCCTGACCTCCTCTAAGATTATGAATCTTTCAGAATCCCGGTTTTAAATACCTTATACATCGATTCTTCTATCCATTTCTGTGCTTGTGGCGGAGACATCCCCCAATCGGTCGGACAGGGTGCCAGGATTTCTACAAAGCTGAATCCTGATCCTTCCAACTGGTTGATAAAGGCCTGTTTAATATATTTTTTTGTCTGAATAATATTTTTTGCATTTGTTATGGATGACCTTACCAGATAAACAACACCCGGAAGGGGCGCAAGTAATTCGGAAACAGGAAGGGGATAGCCATGATAGTTTTTATCCCTTCCATCGGGAGTTGTGGTTGTTTTTTGATTGAGCAGCGTCGTGGGCGCCATTTGGCCCCCGGTCATGCCATAGGTAGCATTATTTACAAATAATACGGTAAGGTTTTCTCCGCGATTGGCAGCATGTATAATCTCAGCGGTACCTATGGCTGCAAGATCGCCGTCTCCCTGGTACGAATATATAATACGATCGGGCATTATTCTTTTCATAGCAGTTGCGACTGCCGGAGGTCTTCCATGAGCACATTCAATCATGTCGAAATTGAAGTAATCATAGGCAAATACCGCACAACCTACAGGGGCAATTCCTATAGTTCTTTCACGAATACATAGCTCGTCAATTGTCTCAGCAACAAGCCTGTGAATTATGCTGTGGCCGCATCCGGGGCAGAACCTGAATGCGGTATTCTTGAGGCTTTCAGGTCTCTTGAATATTTTTTTCATAGGATTTATTATAGCACACAACCTGATTTTTTCCTGAATGCTTGGCCATATACATCGCCATGTCCGAATAATAAAGCAGATCTTTGCCGATAGTGCTGTCTCCGGGGTAAGATGCGATACCCGCACTTATCGTTACCCTGACATTTAGCCCCTGATCCTCAAGAAACGTATGTCTCTCTATTCCATTCAGTATCCTTTTAGCGACAGCCAATGCATCTTCCTTGGGTGTATTTGGAAATATTATGACGAATTCTTCGCCTCCGTACCGCGCAACAATATCCGGTTCTCTGGATTCCCTTTTCAGTATCCGGGCCAGGGCTCTTAATATTTCATCACCTGCCTGATGTCCGTAAGTATCATTTAAAGTCTTGAAATCATCAATATCCAGAATTGCAAGAGAAAAGACCAGGTTATATCTTTGCGCCCTTGCTATTTCCTTGTCCAGTGCCTCGTAGAAATACCTTGAATTAAACAGCTCAGTCAGACTATCCGTTATGGCAAGCCTCCTGGCTTCTTCAAAAAGTTCCACTTTATCTACGATAAGGGTAAGCTGACCGCTAATCAGTGAGAGAATTGAAGCAAGATTGAAATCAAATGTTCTGTGACCACGACTTGCAAGAAACACAATTCCTTTCAATTTATTGCCGGTTTTAACGGGAACAGCAGCGAGAATAGCAAGCCCTTCCTTATTTATAACAGGTAATTTTCTCAGCTCGTCTTCTTCGAAAATATATAGGGGGTCATTTGAAGCCGCGATATTATTACAGAATTCAGAAATCTTTCCCTCGGAAATCTCTTTAATTAATAGTTTTGACATGCCCTGGTGGTTAATTAATTTAAATCCTTTATCACCATTTAACATGATCCAGCCTGTAGTAAAATCCGTTATCAGTAATACCTTTTCAAGGAGTTCGTTGAAAATCTCATCTGTGTTCTCGGAAGAAATAAAGGCGCCGGACAATGTGTTAATAATCATAAGTTCCCTGTTTCTCCTGCGGAGTTGTTCCTCGATTTCCAGAAACGGTGTGATTTCATAAAGGCATAAGGTTATAAAATACTTATCGTCTTTTCTAAATGGAAACATCGAAACCTCAAATGATCTTTCGTCTATGCCTAATCGCTGTACAGCCGGTTTACCGGACATAATGGCGGAGTTGATACTTTTTTCAATTGGTTTGAGGCAGTCGATCTTATTAAAACTACGTCCCGATATGGCATCTCTTGCAATAAACAAGAGATCACAAAAGGCCTTGTTGGCATCCTGGATCAGGCCGGTTTCCCCTATTAAAACCAGAGGGATATTTACTATGTCTAAAAATGGATCTTTCATTATTATCCTGAAAATCGCTACCGGGGCTCTCCCCTTAATTAGAGTCTGTCCATAAAGACAGTCTCTCTATCTGTCATTCCGGCAGTCCTTAAGCCGGAATCCAGTCTTTTCAATAAGTTCTGAATGTTCCGAACGCTTTCGGGACATGGCAAAAATAAAAAACGGCAATTTATGGACAGACACTAATTAGACTCTGTGTATAAAGTCAGCATCTCTATCTGTCATTCCGGCAGTTCTTAAGCCGGAATCTATTCTTTTCAATAAGTTCTGAATGCCAGATTACAGACTTCGGGCATGACAAAAATAAAAAACGGCAATTTATGGACAGACACTAATTATGCTAATATAACCCTATTGTACACATAATCGAGGGAATTTTACCTTATGCCTTGAATCTGTCGATTGTTTCTTTCAGTATCGATGCATTGTTAAGGAGGATATTGATACTCTGTGATATTTCTGAAGTCGTAATGACATTTTCTCTGGCGTTCTGCCTGATATCTTCTATCAGACTTAGTAATTTAGAACTCTTTTCACTTATAACATTTATTGCTATGGCGATTGCGGAAGACATGTTTGATACATTGTCTGCGGATTTGCTTATTTCTGAACTCGCTTTTTCCTGTTCGCGGGTCGAATTTGTGACTTCATGAGCTATATCTCTCATCCTGGCTATCGAAAGCATGATATTGTCCATGTTTTGCTTTTGTTCCCTGGTAAAGACCAAAAGGCCCCCGATTCGTTCATCTATACTGTGAACGGCATTGGCTACCAGATTGACTCCTTCCGACTGTTCCTGTGTCGCACGATATATCCTGTCGGAATATTCTGATGCATTCTGCGTGTTCGAAGATATATCATCAAATATTTTCCCCGCCTCTTCAGCCTGGCTCAGGCCTTCGACGACCATCTCGATGCCTTGTCCCATTCCCTGGACAGCTGTCTTTATTTGCTTCCGGATCGTGTTTATTATATCTGAAATTTCTTTTGTTGAGTTTGAAGTGTCGATTGACAGATTTTTTATCTCAGATGCAACAACGGCAAATGATTTTCCATGATGGCCTGCCTGTGCAGCAAGAATTGAGGCATTCAGGGAAAGAAGTGTGGTTCTGTCGGTAACTTCATCAATTACCTGAAGAATTTTACCGATTTCCCTTGATTTCGTATCAAGAACTGATATTACTTCTCCGGTGAGTTCCACTGAATTCTTAACCTTTTTCATGCCCTCTATTGTTTTGGTTATGGAGACAAGCCCGGTCTGTTCAGTCTGCTGCCGTATGTTGGTAACCAGTTTTCTGGACTCATCAGCCCTGCTTTCAATCTCCTTGATCGATGCCCTGATTTCGGTTGTTGAAGCGGAAGTGCTCTCAACCGCATCCGATATGATGTCTACTACGTCTACCAGGTCATTAAGAGATGATGATAACTGTTGAAGGGAACTGGTAGAAGTATCTATTTCCTTTGACAGATTGTCCATATTATTGGTAATCTCACTTGATGATGTTACAAGTTCAGCAAGAGAGGAGGACGTTTCTTCCGATGATGATCTGAGTTCATCCGTCTGCCTGGAGATTTCTTTAAGTGAAGATGCACTTGCATCAGTGCTGGAAAATATATTCTGGATCAGTTCACACTGATTATTTATATTTATTGATATGGTATTTGATTTTTCGTCGGCTTCTTTAGCCGTTGATTCGAGCCCGGACAGGAGGTCTTTAAGAGATAAAACCACTGTCTTGAGGTTTGATACCATGTTGTTCATAGTGTCGGCAACAAGCCCTATTTCGTTTTTGTCATGAATATCTATGTTCGTACTCAGGTCCCCGGCTGCAATAGTGCTGCATGCCCTGATTATCTTGTTAAGAGGTTTGTATACAAAGTGATTAAACATCATGTATGAAATAAGACTCGTGAATATTATTACTATGAGAGTTATGGTTATCATGATTGTAAAAGACCGGTTAATCGTCCGGTTAAAGTTTTTTTTAGAAAGACCAAGGTATATAGTTCCGGTTGTTCCTTTAACTGAAATCGGGCTTTGAACTGAATAAATATTCTTGTTCTTCAGAAGATTTTCAAGAGAAATTTTAAAGTTGTCCGGTTTTATGCCCATCCGCTTAAACTCTTTGCCGGAGATATTAAGGGCTTCAGTAAAGGTATTCAGCAAGTTACCTTCCTTATCGGCTATGAACAAATAAGCAACCTCCCTGTCTTTCAAGGCTGTCTTTACAATATTATCCAGTTTAACAATATCATTGCTCAGAAGCGGATTTATCACCATTGAACCTACTAAACTGGAAAGACTTTTGCCCTTCTGCTCAACAAGTGAACTTATTGTTTTCTTTTGCTTTGAAGTGAGGTAAAGAGCGCCGGAGAGATTGAACAGGCCGTTCAGTAGGATTAAAGCGGACAAATATATAGTAGAAAAATTCAACTTCATACGCATTGGTTGAAATATTTTTTATTATAACAGTTTATGTACAACGTATTCTAACTTCCTTATGTCATCAATAAGAAAATCTGCGTCTTTCAGCGACTCCTCCGGTTTGTAACCATATGTCACGCCGATACTCCTGATGCCGGCATTAATTGCCGCCTTTATATCAATATTGCTGTCACCTGCCATAACGGTCATCTCCGGGGAGATAGATAGTTTGTTCAGCAGGTAAACAATAGGCACAGGGGAGGGTTTCCTTTCTTCAGTCGAATCACCTCCGAGCACGGTATCGAAATATTCAAGAAGATCCAGCCGCTGAAGTATCTCTTTTGAAAGGCATTCTCTTTTATTGGAAATAACAGCTTTTGTAAAGGTTTTCAGATTGTCCAGGGTGTCTTTAACGAAGGGATAAGGTTTCGTGTTGTCCACGAGGTGAGATGAATAATATTCAAGGAACCTGCTGAGTATTTCATCCCGGTGTTCAAGGAAGGCGGGTGGCAAAAGCTTTTCTATCAATCTGGAAATACCTTCTCCAACGAGTTGTATTGTCTGTTCATTATTGAGGAAAGGAAGGCCTGTATCTTTGATTGAATAATTTATGGCATTGGTTATATCCTGCGCAGAGTCTATCAGGGTACCGTCGAGATCGAAAATGATTAACTTGACCATGGATACTAAGTATAATAGAGTCATGGATGTTTGTGCAAAGCTCTACGACCCTGAAACAGGTATATAAAGGTATAGGAATTGACGGGACGGACCCTTCACTCATTCTCGCCCCCGGTTCTTTCGGGGTCTCCGGATGGCGGTGTTAAGCCTTACCGCACCGGCGAAGCCGGTTTAGTAGTGAAAACCATTCATGGCCAATCCCTTCAACCCGTTTTGCCGGGCGCCGGTTTTTCTATCTCTGTTATCGGGTATGATATGTATCATAATACTTCGTAAACAGGGTAGGGTATAATAAGAAAATGAAAGAGAGTTGCCCCGGAAGTAAAGAGATCAGAAATCCATATCCCGAAGAAATCCTGTGTGTTTTCTGCGGTGCGAAGGTAGAGATATGGTCGGATGAGACTGAAACAAAGTGCAGAAAATGCGGAGAGATTGTGACGAGAGATATGAAGCCGACCTGCCTGCAATGGTGTCCGGCGGCGAAGGAATGTGTGGGAAAGGAAAAGTACGAGAAAATAATGAAAAAACTTGCTGAACAGGACGGCTAATCTCCCCCCCATCTCTTAAATAATCCATTATGGATTCCCATACTGTCCAGTATCTTTCCGGTGATGAAGTCTGAAATATCTTCAACGCTGTCCGGCTTATGATAGAATGCGGGAACGGGAGGCGCGATTATCACTCCCAGCCTGGAAAGTTTCAGCATGTTTTCGAGATGTATCGCGCTGAACGGCATCTCTCTGGGAGAAAGAAGCAGTTTCCTTCCCTCCTTAATTGACACGTCCGCTGCTCTCTCTATCAGATTGCCGGCAAACCCGCTGGCAATGGATGACAGGGTTTTCATTGAACAGGGTACAACAAGCATTCCGTCGGTTTTATATGAACCACTGGATATTGGTGCATTCAGGTCTGAATCCATGAAAAAACTGATGTTTTCGGAATTTGCGAATTTCCTGACCGTTTCTTCGGGATGGCCGCTCAGGTCAATACCCGTTTCATAATTAATAATTGGGATGGCGTTTGAAGATACCACTACGTGCACCTTTGAAGACCCGGCAAGTTCCTGCATGACCCTCAGGCCGAATATGGAACCGCTTGCACCTGTTATAGCCAGTATAAATTTTTTCATCTTAAAATACCCCACCCTTTATCAGACTATGACCGTTGTCCGGATCGATTAAATTACCTATGAAATTAAAAAGCCATTTGATATTATAAGGTCTTTGCATAAGAGTGTGGGTCATTTTGCACTATTTCCCCTCTCTGGCAAAGAGGGGTATGATTCCTCCCTGATTAAATAGAGTCTGTGTATAAAGTCGGTTTCTCTACCTGTCATTCCGGCAGTTCTTAAGCCG
>BDTO01000007.1 GCA_002897855.1 bacterium BMS3Bbin05 | reverse complement strand
TTTGCATAATAAATGCCGTATTTGTAAAATGTAAGGAGTTTTTTATGGTTTTAATGCAAAAAAGAAAATGGTACCCATACATTTTCAAGAATGAAAAGAAATTAAAAATTGCATTATATATAATGAATTGCAAATTCAAAGGTAAGTGTTAATGAAAATCAGATTTTTTGGATACGCCCTCTTATTACTTCTTTTAACTTCCGGCTGTACCCTTATCAAGACTTCTGTTGTCGGCAATCCGGACGCTCACCTGACTGAAGTCCCGCCTCTGCAAGGTATTGAGGAAAATAATGAGAAGGTTGCAGATATTGATGCTCTTGTTCAACAGGAAATAAATGACGAGGCAACCGATTATGGTTGCGGGGTTTATGGAGCGTGTGAGAATGAAGACACTGAAAAAATAAAAGATGAAAAATCTCAAATCTCTCAGGGTGACGAAACTCCGGGAACAGTATTAGCTGAAAAAATGGAAGAACCGGCAGTACCGGAAAAAACAGAGAAAGAAAAGAAAGAAGAAGAAAAAGAAAAGGCGCAGAATCTGCTTGATACATCCCTGGAATTCTGCAATGCCTCCCAGGAGTACTGGTCTGAAGGAGACCTCGTCAATGCCATTGCAACCCTCGATGAAGCCTATTCACTGGTCTTGAAGGTCAGGCCAGGCGATGATCCTGATTTAATACAACAAAAAGAAGACTTGCGCTTTACGATCTCCAAAAGGATACTGGAGATTTATGCATCACGATATACGGCTGTCAACGGGAATCACAATGAAATTCCATTGACAATGAATGAACATGTCGAAAAGGAGATAAAACGCTTCCAGGGCCGTGAAAAGAGATTTTTAATAGAGTCATATAAACGTTCGGGAAGGTATATGGATAAAATCCTGGTTGCCCTGAAAAAGGCCGGTTTACCCGAAGAGCTGGCATGGCTTCCCCTTATTGAAAGCGGCTTTAAAGTCAAGGCCCTGTCCCGCGCCCGTGCCCTGGGCTTATGGCAGTTTATTCCGTCAACCGGCTATAAATTCGGTTTAAAAAGGGATACCTGGATAGACGAGAGACTGGATCCTGAAAAAGCTACTGCCGCAGCTATTGCTTATTTAAAAGAACTGCACAAGATATTCGGTGACTGGACAACGGTACTTGCTGCTTACAACTGTGGTGAAGGCACGGTATTAAAAAAGATACGCAACCAGAGAATCAATTACTTGGATAATTTCTGGGACCTGTATCAACAGCTTCCGCGTGAAACAGCCCGGTACGTACCAAAATTTCTGGCTGTGCTGCATATCCTTAAAGATCCGGCCAAATACGGCATCACACTGGAAGAACCTGACAGCCCCCTTATATATGAGACCGTGACTATTGAAAAGCCCGTTCAGTTATGGGCAGTGGCGAATAAAATAGGGGTATCATTAAAAGAATTGACCGCTCTGAACCCGGAGCTTCGCCGCAAGGCTACACCGGCTACATCATATGCCCTTAAGGTGCCTGCGGGAAAAGGCGAGGTGTTGCTTGCCGGGCTGAATGAAATAGCGAAATGGTCTCCTCCGAAAAATGCATATGTATACCATCGCGTAAGAAAAGGAGAGACATTGTCTCTCATAGCCCTGAGATACCGTACGAAAGTAAGTAAAATCGTCAGGGCAAACAACATACGGCGGAAACATTTTATTCGTGTGGGCCAGAAATTAAAGATTCCGCTGAGAGGCAGTTCATCCGGAAGTATCTATGCTTCTTCAAAAGCCGTCAGGGTCCCCCCCGGAGGAAAGTACAAGGTGAAAAAAGGAGACTCACTCTGGCTTATTGCCAGGAGATATAAAACAAATACAAAGAAACTTCAGCAGATTAATAAACTGGAAACAACCCGTTTACGCGTGGGACAGGTTCTGAAGGTTGCGGAATAGGCAATAAACGGATTTATGACCGGCTAATTCTTCAGGGTCTTTAAAACAACCTCGGCAATCAATCGAACTTTTTCAGGATCAAGTTCCGGATAGATTGGAAGTGAAAGCACCTCCTCTGCCGCAGCCTCACTTTCCGGAAAATCGCCTGTTTTATAACCAAGATATTTAAATGCCTCCTGGAAGTGAAGCGGGGCGGGATAGTAAACTACCGATGATATACAGTTATCCTTGAGGGCCTTTGCTATCTTTGCTCTGTGCGGCGTCATTATCGTGTATTGATGATAGACATGCGTTCTGTCCGGCAGTTCTACCGGACATTTAACGGCCTTGCCGAGAAGCGATGTATACAGCGCTGCAATGTTGCGCCGGTTCCGGTTATAGGAATCAATATGTTTCAGTTTTATCCTGAGGATCGCCGCCTGTATCTCGTCAAGCCTGCTGTTATAACCGATAAAGCTGTGCTGATACGGACCGGTAGTGCCGTGGTTTCTCAACAACTTTACCTTCTCTGCTATTTCCGGGGCATTTGTTATCATCATGCCGCCGTCACCGTAGGCGCCGAGGTTTTTGCTTGGATAAAAGCTGAAACATCCGGCGTCACCAATGCCTCCGACAGCAGCATCTTTATATGTTGCTCCAAATGCCTGTGCGCTGTCTTCAATAACTTTCAGCCTGTGTTTTTCAGCGATTTCCATTATTTCATCCATATCCGCCGGCTGTCCGAATAAATGTACGACAACTATGGCTCTGGTTTTCGGGGTTATTTTTTCTTCTATCTTTGCCGGGTTTATATTTAACGTATTTCTGTCTATGTCGGCAAATACAGGGGTTGCGCCGACATAAGTTATTGCCTCGGCAGACGCAATAAATGTAAACGGTATTGTAATTACTTCATCGCCCTCTTTTATGTCAAGGGCCCTGAGAGACAGGTATAAGGCATCCGTGCCCGAGGCGAGGCCAACCGCCCTGTTGACATTATGATATGAAGCGACTTCCTGCTCAAACAACGACACATTTTGCCCGAGGATGAAGCGTCCACTGTCCAGGATATCTTTCAGGGCAGTTTTAATTTCATCTTTAAGTGGCTCATGCTGTGCCTTAATGTCAAGCATGGGTATAGAAATATTATTACATACGATTTTCGACATATCTTCAATTTAGATTCTAAGTCTGCGATTAACCAGCCTTGATATTTCTAATACAACTTTCAGCGCCTCTTTCCCTTCATGTCCGGATACTACAGGCTGTCTCCTGCTTCTAATGCAGTCTATAAAAGAAAGAAGCTGTTCTCTTAAAGGTTCTTTGACCCCGGGGTTTTTTGTCTCTTTTCCCACATTGCCATTAAGCCTTGTATAACATGTTATTTCCTGATTTTGATAGTCCAGGTTCAAACAGGAATTGTGTTGAAAAATCTTAAGTTCTCTTTTCTTTTCGTTTGCTATCCTGCTTGAAACGGTTTCGGCAATGCAGCCGTTTTCAAACTCAATCCAGGCATGGGCAATATCTATGTTCTCTGTAAGAACACTTGCTCCTGTTGCACGAAGGTCGGCAATCCCGGAATCCACCAAACTGAGTATTATATCTATGTCATGTATCATTAAGTCAAGTGTTACATCCACATCTATTCCTCTTCCCAGGAAAGGAGAGAGACGCCGGGATTCGATAAATTTCGGCTTTTCGACCATGTCGCTTATCATAGAGACACCTGCATTGAATCTCTCGAGGTGGCCGACCTGAAAAATAAGACC
>BDTO01000006.1 GCA_002897855.1 bacterium BMS3Bbin05 | reverse complement strand
CTCTATCTGTCATTCCGGCAGTCCTTAAGCCGGAATCTATTCTTTTCAATAAGTTCCGGATGTCCCGAATGCTTTCGGGGCATGACAGGAATAAAAAAACAACAATTTATACACAGACTCTAAATAGTGTCTGTGTATAAAGTCAGTCTCTCTATCTGTCATTCCGGCAGTCCTTAAGCCGGAATCTATTCTTTTCAATAAGTTCCGAATGCCGGATTACAGACTTCGGGCATGGCAAAAAAAAACAGCAATCTATACACAGACACTAATTATAACTTTGACAGATGATTACCTGAAGAAACTTTACATAAAACCCGATATGTAATAAAAGAATGGCAAAAAAGCTTTTAAAGCAGGTGCATATAAACAGCAGAATGACAGCGAAATAGATGTCTTACTGGAAGATGCCGCCGGGTTTTCAGGTGAATTAAACGCCTATTCTCTCCTTGTGCCGGATATCGATTTCTTTATCCACATGCACATAATCAAAGAAGCAACGATACCTTCGTCCGGTTTTTTATGAGGTAATTCGCCCCCTCGACCTTACCCTTTTTGTTCATATATAATCCCGCCAACTTTATGATATCGTTATTCATGAATAGTACAAAAATGCCGACATAGTCATATTTGCAATTATCAGCATCATTAATGCTCCTTCCAATCTCATCCCACTCTCGTTTAAAATATGAAGATGTCTTACAACTGGCTCATAATCGAGGGTGCCAAACAGAATAACCTTAAAAACATTTCTCTTAAATTGCCCCATAACAAGGTTATAGCCGTTACCGGAATTTCCGGCTCGGGGAAGTCATCACTGGCCTTCGACACGATATTCGCCGAGGGGCAGTGGCGGTTCATTGAATCGTTATCGACATATGCACGCCTCTTCATCGAAAAGCTCGACAGGCCGGATGTAGACAGCATTAAAAACATAAGGCCGGCAATCGCACTTCAGCAGCACAACCCGGTCAGGGGGGCACGCTCTACGGTCGGGACAATCACGGAGATATATGATCTCCTGCGAATACTGTTCGCCAGGGTTGCAACGCAGTTCTGCCCGGAATGCGGGACAGAGATACTGAGATGGAACCCCTCATCGGTTGTCCGTGAAATGGTAAAAAAATATGAAGGCGAAAAGGCGGTCATTGTTTTCCTCTCTTCCATTTCGGCGGATGAACTCAAGATGAAGGGCTTTCACAGGGTCTTTATTGACGGGAAAATAGTCGACATAACAGAGATCAAAAAAGATATCAGGACATATCCCGTTGTCGCAGACAGATTTGTAATAAAAGATTCCAAAAGGCTTTCCGATTCCATAGAAAGCGCATGGAGACACGGAAATGATTCGGTGAGGGTTATCATCCCGCCATCCGGTGAGCTGATATTTTCGGCAGGCAATACATGTGACAGGTGCGGACACGATATAAGCGAGCCTTCACCCGTTCTGTTTTCGTTTAATCACCCCCTCGGCGCATGTCCTGAATGCAATGGGTTCGGCAACATACTCAGATATTCCCGCGATCTTGTCATACCGGACACGGATATGTCCATCGCTGACGGGGCTGTTGAACCCTGGGAAAAACCGGCTGCACACTGGTTGAAGGAACAGATTATTGAGAACGCCCCGAAATCCGGGATCGATATCCATAGACCCTTCCATATGCTGCCGGATGATCAGAAGGAGATGGTATTTCAGGGGACGGAACACTTTTATGGTATAGATGACTTTTTTGAAGAACTGGAGCACAAGAGATATAAGATACATGTACGGGTCTTCCTCAGCAGGTACAGAAGCACGATCACATGTCCCCGATGCAAAGGAAAGAGGCTCAAGAAGGAAGCGCTGTCATACAGGATTGCAGACAGGGATATTGCCGATATCTCCGGGATGAAGATCGGTGATCTGTTGACTTTTTTTGAACATATTGGCCTGAGTGAACACCAGACAAGTATCGCAAAGGAAGTTCTTGAACAGATAAATTTCAAAATACGCTACCTGAACAGGGTCGGCCTCGATTACCTTTCACTTGACAGGCCGTCAAGGACCCTTTCGGGCGGCGAATACCAGAGAATCAACCTTTCAAACCAGCTGGCCTCCCATTTAACAGGGACGCTTTATGTGCTGGACGAGCCCACTGTCGGTCTCCACGCGAAAGATACCGAGACTATTTCATCCATTATGGAAGAGATATCCAGACTCGGCAATACAATCATTGTCGTGGAACATGACAGAAATATTATCAATACATCCGGCTGGGTGGTTGAACTCGGCCCGGGAGGAGGCCGCAACGGCGGCAACATAGTTTTTTCAGGGCCGATTGAAAGTTTTTTGAAGCAGGACACCCTCACTGCACAATACATCAAGGGGGATAAGAAGATCAGCATACCCCCGGGGCGCAGGAGCCGTAAGAGGCAATATATCTTTCTTGAAGGCGCAAGCGGGCATAACCTCAAGGATATCGACCTGAAAATTCCTTTGCAGACGCAGACGGTCGTCACGGGAGTTTCCGGGTCGGGCAAGAGCAGTCTGCTAATAGATACGCTCTATAATGCAATCGCCCGGAAGTTAAAAAAGAGCGCCGAAACACCTCTTGCATACAGGAGCATCTCCGGACAGGAACATATCAAGGATATTAAGCTGATAGATCAATCTCCCATAGGCCGGTCACCCCGTTCCAATCCCGCTACATATCTCAAGCTGTTCGATTCCGTCAGGAAGATATTCGCCGGACTTCCAGGCTCAAAAGCAAAGGGATACACTCCCGGGTTTTTCTCATTCAATGTCCCCGGGGGAAGATGCGAGGAATGCGCGGGAGAAGGCTTTCAGAAAATTGAGATGTATTTCTTCGAGGATGTCTTTGTAAAATGCCATGCATGCAACGGTTCCAGATACAGTTCTGAAGCCCTGGGAATCACTTACAGGGGGAAAACCATAAGCGATATCCTGAATATGACTATGGAAGAGGCCTCCATCTTCTTCTCCGATATCCGGAACCTGTCCGGTCACATATCGCTGCTGTTGGAAATAGGGCTTGGATATCTGCTCCTGGGACAGCCTGCTACCACCCTCTCGGGGGGAGAGGCACAGAGGCTCAGGATATGCGCAGAATTCAGCTCAAGGACAAAGAACGACACACTCTACATACTTGATGAACCGACGATCGGACTGCATTTGCATGATGTCGCGAAGCTGATAAACATAATCCGCCAGCTTGTGGACCGCGGCAATACCGTAGTTGTAATTGAACACAACCCCGACTTCATTAAGACAGCTGACTGGATCGTGGATATCGGTCCCGGAGGAGGTGACAGGGGTGGAAAGATTGTATTTGAAGGAACTCCCCGGACTATCATAAATTCAAAAACATCTATTACGGGCCGGTACCTCCGAAAATCAGAGACAGAACGGTATAAGGGTTGAATAACAGTTTTTTATCTCTATTTTGGGGTATCCGGCCTTGATCGATAGACATATAAAAAGTCCACAAAGGGGATGGCTAAGCAAAAAACCCAGATACAAGGCGCATAAATTTCGACGAATGAGGCGTACTTATTGACGCCGCAGTGAGGAGATAATTTAATGCAACGAAGTATCCGGCGACTTTTTGCAACGCCAGCCTTGATTAAAATCCGGGAAAAGGTTAGTATAAAAGCCAAAATTTTGAAAGTTAACATGGAGGTGAATTATGTTTAATTCTATAGCATGGGCTATGGGCCCGGGAGCCCAAACGGGTGCACAGGGTGGCCCCCAATCAATGTTTGCCAGCTTTCTGCCACTGATTATAATATTTGCGATCTTTTATTTCCTTCTGATCAGGCCACAGCAAAAGAAAGCCAAACAGCACAGGGAAATGTTGGGAGCATTGAAAAAAGGCGACAAGGTTGTCACTTCGGGCGGTATTTATGGTTTGGTCGAGTTGGTATCGGAAAATACCGTTGTTGTAAAGATTGCAGAAAATACAAAAATAAAAATCGGAAAGGCAAATATAGCGACAATCAGATCTTCTGCAGACGAAGATTAGAACAAGTTCAAATGATTTGAACTCTAAGGTTTAGCTGTAAAGTATTATCATTTTTTAATAATTTAATAAAAATGAACGGCTGAAAGCCTTCAAAAGAAGGCTTTTATTCTATTTCTACTGAGGAGGTTAGATGAACAAGAGACTCATCTGGAAATTTTCCCTTATTGGCTGTTTCATAGTTCTATCATTTATTTTCCTCCTGCCGGATATGCCTTTTTACAGGGATATGCCCGGGTGGTGGAAGAATAATATGCCTAACGGAGGCATTACATTGGGCCTTGATCTTCAGGGCGGCATCAATCTTGTCTTTGAAGTCGAGGGAGACAAGGCAGTGGAGACCACCATAGAAAGGATAGCCTCGAACGTTCAGGATATACTTCAAAAAAAGAAGCTTAATGCAAAAGTTACCACGGAAGACTCAGCTATAAAAATATCTGCAAACAACATGGATATCAGAAGTGCCATCGAGGATAATTACCCGATACTCAAGCCTTCAAATACTTCTTCAGGCATACTCACATACCGGTTGGCAGCAAAAGAAGCAAAGAGGATAAAAAATTCGGCCGCAGACCAGGCGCTCGAAACCATTCGTAACAGGATTGACCAGTTTGGAGTTGCAGAGCCGACAATTCAGAGGCAGGGGACAAACGAGATAGTGGTACAGCTGCCCGGGGTGAAGGACCCGAAGAGGGCCATAGATCTGATCGGGAAGACCGCCCAGCTCGAATTCAAGCTCGTAGACGACGAAGCGCCTCTTGCAGCCAAATTGCCAAGCTACATAAAACCGGGTGAAGAGGAAGAGATGTTTGCGAAGATAAAGGGGCAAATCCCGAAAGACGATGAAATCCTCTTCCAGCGCGTCGTGGACCGTGAAACGGGAGCAGTAACAAGGAAACCGATTTTGTTGAAAAAGAAGGTTCTCCTTACGGGTGATCTGCTGGAGAGTGCAAGGGTAAACATAGACCAGAGATATAATGAACCATATGTATCACTTAAATTCAACTCTGCCGGCGCAAAGGTCTTTGAAGAAGTCACCGGGAAGTACATAAAGAAAAGGCTGGCCATAATACTGGATAACAATGTTTATTCGGCGCCTGTCATACAGGACAGAATAGCCGGAGGGAATGCACAGATAACCGGTAGTTTTAGCATGAAAGAGGCAAAGGATCTTGCGATAGTGCTCAAGGCAGGCGCCCTGCCCGCTCCCTTGAAAATGCTTCAGAATCTCACTGTTGGACCATCTCTGGGGAGAGACTCCATTGAGGCGGGCAAGATTGCCGGCATCATAGCCATCATGCTTGTAATCTGCTTCATGATAATTTACTACAAGCTCTCGGGAGTCATAGCGGATTTTGCTCTTATACTTAACATAATACTGCTGCTTGGTGCAATGGGCGCATTGAATGCCACACTTACCCTCCCCGGGATTGCGGGGGTCATTCTTGCAATCGGCATGGCGGTTGATTCCAATGTACTGATGTTCGAAAGGATGAGGGAGGAACTGAGGGCCGGGAAAACTCCAAGAGCAGCAGTAGATGCCGGTTATGACAAGGCATTTATTACCATAGTTGACTCACATGTTACAACCCTGATAACTGCAGCGGTCCTGTTCCAGTTTGGTACGGGTCCGATAAAAGGTTTTGCCGTAACACTGAGCCTTGGTGTAGCAATCAATCTTTTTACGGCGTTGATTGGCACCAAGTCCATCTTTGACCTTATAAACAGCCGGAAGGAGGTTAAAAAGCTGAGCATATGATCGAGATCGTCAAAAACACCAATATTGATTTCATGGGCAAAAAATACATTGCCTTTACCATTTCAGCACTACTTGTACTTTCGGGAATATTTGCCATATTTCAGATAGTAAAAGGGACTGCAAATCTGGGCATCGACTTTGCGGGAGGCACACAGGTGCAGGTAAAGTTCGACAAGCACGTGCCCCTGCAGGAGGTAAGGGAAGCGCTTGACAGGAAGGGTATAACGGATGTCGAACTGCAGGATCTGCCCACCGTCAACAAGGTACTTATAAAGGTCAAGAAAAAAGAGACCAAGCTGGGCGGCATAGCGGATACCATCATTGCCAGCCTCAAGTCTCACTTCACGGCAAAAAGTGTTACAGTGGATTCCGTAATGGAGATAGGCCCGAAAGTAGGCAAAAAACTCCGGGAAGATGCCCTGTGGGCTATCATTGCCGCAACTATCGGAATTCTAATCTATATCGCCTGGAGGTTTCAGTTCAGGTTCAGTGTGGGAGCCACCGCCGCAACTTTCCATGATGTACTTGCCGTTCTCGGTTTGTTCAATCTGATGAAGATCGAGATAAATCTGATTGTCGTCAGCGCCCTGCTTACAATAGCCGGCTATTCTCTGACTGATACAGTAGTTGTTTTTGACAGGATAAGAGAAAATCTCAGAATGGTCATAAAAGAACCTGTTGAGAAAGTCATCAACAGAAGCATAAATGAAACATTGTCAAGAACCCTTATCACATCATTGACAACCCTCCTTGCGGCCGGTGCACTCTTTGTATTCGGAGGAGAGGTTATTCATACTTTTGCGCTTGCCATGATACTGGGAATCATAGTCGGCACCTATTCATCGATATTTGTCGCAAGTCCTATAGTATTGCTCTGGGGAGGCAAAAAACCGCTGAGGTTCAAAAACAGGTGAATGACATTAATATCACTTTTCACAATCCTGTCAGCACGGCGTTAACCGGTTCGTGATTCATTATATCGGCGCCCGGGTTCTTTAGATCGATGAACAGGAAATGGCTGTTAAAAAAAACAAACCGGGAATACATTGATTATATTACAAGAAGTGTATCCATCAACCCCCTTACGGCGCAAATCCTGGTCAACAGGGGCATCAATACTCCTGAACGGGTACGCAGCTTCATTGATCCTGAATTAAGCAGCATGGCAGACCCTTTTGTCCTGCCCGGCATGAAAAAGGCTGTCAAAAGGATCAGGAGAGCCGCCGAATCGGGAGAAAAAGTAGTCGTTCACGGAGACTATGACGCGGACGGTACAACATCAACATCAATTCTGCTTCATACGCTCATAAAACTTGGCATCGGTTGCAATTATTTTATACCCAACCGCTTTAAACACGGTTACGGATTCAATACTGAAGCCATAAAAGTAGCAAAAAAAAACGGGGCCCGTCTGATCATAACAGTTGATTGCGGGATCGGCTCGTTTGATGAGACATCGGAGGCGCGCAGGAATGGCATCGATGTAATAATTACCGACCACCACGAACCATATAAAGACGAATACGGGGCTCATAAGCTGCCTGATGCTTATGCAGTAGTAAACCCGGGGCTCATGCCGCCTGATGGTCAATTGCCTCTCTGCGGTGCCGGGATAGCGCTCAAGATATCAATTGCACTTTTAGGCATTGCCGATTCACTTGAATTGTTTGACCTTGCCGCTATCGGCACCATAGCTGATATGGTTCCATTGACCGGGGACAACAGGCTCATAATCAAAAAGGGCCTCGAACTGATTAATCGGAACTCAAGGGAGTCTATAAGGGCACTTCGTGAAGTGGCCTCTGTTAACGGCAGGCAAATCAGTGAAGGGGGTCTCAGTTTCGGTATTATTCCGCGTATAAATGCATCGGGCAGAATTGCAGAGGCATCTGAAGTTGTAAGGCTATTCATGTCCGGCAACATTGATGAAACATACAGGATCGCACGTGTCCTTGACAACAATAATGCCAGAAGACAGAGAATTGAAGAAATCGTTTTCAATGAAACGCTATCCATGCTGAAGTCACGGTCTTTCGGAAGCTGTATCATGCTATCCAGCGAAGAGTGGCACGAAGGCGTGGTAGGCATAGTAGCATCAAAGATTGCGGATATATATCATCGTCCGACATTTATCTTTTCTGTCAGGGACGGCATCGCCCGCGGCTCTGCCAGAAGCGTTCCGGCATTTGACATCTGCCGGGGACTCTCCATGTGTTCAGAATACCTTGTGACATACGGTGGGCACAAACAGGCAGCCGGACTAACCCTCCATATCAAAAACATGAGAGACTTTGAACTGAAGATGCACGAAATAATTTCAGATGTCCTTAAATCCCCTGACTGTAAGAATGAACTCTTAATCGACGCAGAGGTAACACTGAAAGATATAAGCTTCCCGCTTATCGCCGAGTTGATGAAAATCGGCCCTTTTGGTCCCGGGAATGAAGAACCGCTCCTTGCATCGAGACGGCTTGAAGTCATTTCTCACAAATCCGTCGGCAACAATCACCTTAAAATGAGACTGCGGCAGGGTTACCGCACTCTGGACGCTATCGGATTCAGTATGAGCAGCATTTATAAGGACATAGACTCACCCGGCCATATTGATGCTGTTTTTTCCCCCGCAGTAAATGAATGGAACGGCAGCAGGTCCCTGCAACTGCAGATAAAGACAATGAGGCCGTCAACATTATGAACTCTTAAGATTTACTGCAGTTTATACCCTTATTATCATAATACTGAACCGGCAATAGATGACCCGGAATTCAACAGGCTGTTGAAAAAGGCACAAAACAGTACAATGTGTCATGCTGAATCCCGAATTAAGCCCGGGACATCCAATAAAATAATGGATCAGGAGACACCGAAACACGTCCGGAGCCTGCCCTGAATTTATTTCAGGGGTAGACAATTAAGGAGTTTTCCAACAGCCTGCAAGAACCGCTTCACCGGCCGTTACCACGACGATATTGAACTTATCAAAGTTGTATAATAAAAATATGACAAAAAAGATGCCGACATTAAAAGAGTTACAGGACAAAATACTTACCTATGAACCTGACGCCGACGTCTCTCTTTTGCGAAAGGCCTACTATTTCTCTCATGAAGCTCATTGCAGTCAGAAGAGGATTGAAGGTTCTCCATATATAGGTCATCCCCTTGCGGTTGCATCAATTCTCGCAGACATGCATATGGATTACAAGGCAATAATAGCCGGCCTTCTGCATGATACGGTTGAGGACACTGCAACACTTATTGATGATATAAGGGGCATCTTCGGCAACGAAGTCGCCTTTTTGGTCGAAGGCCTGACCAAATTAAGCAGGATGGAACCGAAATCATATAAAGAAACACAGGCCGAAAATTTCAGGAAGATGTTCCTTGCCATGGCCGAAGACATAAGGGTTATAATCATTAAATTCGCAGACAGGTTACATAATATGAACACCCTCGAATATCTCCCGCCTGCCAAACAGCGAAGGATCGCAGCCGAGACCCTCGACATATATGCGCCGCTCGCCAATCGTCTCGGCATAGGATGGCTCAAGTCAAGCTTTGAGGACCTCAGTTTTAAATTCCTGATGCCTGAAGTTTACAGGGATACAGTCAGCAAGGTCGCAAAGAAGAAAGAGGAACTCGAAGAATACATGAACAGCGTATCGGACATAATCAAGAAAGAGATAAATAAAGAGGGCATAGAAGCTGAGGTCAGCTGGCGTGTGAAACACTATTACGGCATTTATCAGAAAATGGTTTCACAGCGAATCCTGTTTGACCAGATCCATGATGTACTGGGTATTAGAATAATAACAGATACAAAATCGAGTTGCTATGCAACGTTAGGAATTATACACTCGATCTGGACACCCATCCCCGGTCAGTTCAAGGATTACATTGCAATGCCGAAATCCAACCTTTACCAGTCACTTCATACGACCGTGATAGGTCCCGGAGGGTTAAGAGTAGAATTTCAGGTCAGAACCAGAGAGATGCACCTGATCGCTGAAGAAGGTATTGCATCACACTGGGTTTACAAGGAAAAAGGAAAAGTCAATGAAAGGGACGCCAAATACATAACCTGGCTGAGAGAAATGGTGAAGTCCCAGAAAGACCAAAGGGATGCAAAGGAATTTTTGGAGGAAGTAAAGGGAGAGGTGACGCCCGAAGTCGTTTATGTAATAACACCAAAGGGAGAGATTCAGGAATTACCCGCAGGTTCTACACCTGTAGACTTTGCCTATGCCATACATACCGAAGTTGGTCATCACTGTGTAGGCGCCAAGGCAAACGGCAGGATAGTTCCGCTGAGGTATCACCTCCAGAATGGAGATACCATAGACATTATTACTTCAAAAACCCACGGGCCAAGCAAGGACTGGCTGAAATTTGTTGTTACTCAGAGGGCCAGGAACAGGATAAAACAGTGGATCAAAAAAGAGGAACGAAAGCAGGGTGTCATACTGGGGACAAGGCTTCTCGAAACTGAACTGAAGAGACACAATATTCCTCTCTCTCACCTCAAGTCAAAGAAATTGAAAACCATAATTGAATCCTTCAGCATAAAATCTCCTGAAGACCTGTACGTGTCCATTGGATTCGGTAAGATATCGCCGCACCAGGTTGCAAACAGACTACTCCCACCCAAAGAAAAGGGAATAGAAGATGAAATTGCTCTGCATACGAAGAATATAAAAGAACAGAAGGAGTACAAAGGAATAAACATAAAGGGAATTGACAACATTCTCTATAATATAGGCAAATGCTGTTATCCAGTCCCTGGAGACGAACTAACCGGATTTGTCACGAGGGGGAAGGGAGTAACCATTCATAGAAAAGACTGCCCCAATCTTCAGAGGGTAGCATTGGACGATGCCAGGATTGTAAGTGTGGAATGGGAACCAGATGACAATGAAACAACACCTGCAAAACTACTCGTCGAAACTGTGGACAGGCCCGGGATACTTGCCAACCTGAGTGCCCTCATCTCAGCGGAGGAAATAAACATATCACATCTGGAAGCGAACTCATACTCAGACCGGAATGCACATCTGACCTTCATATTGCAGGTCAGGGATACAAAACAGCTTTCATCAATCATTCAGAAAATAGCGGCATCCGGCGGAGTATTGATGGTTAAGAGGTAATAGTCAACAGGAGCCGGCAAAAGTTAAAATACGGTCCATAATAACCTTACGTTCGACAGGCGGATTCTGAGAGGCTTCAGATTGTAAACCGCTTTATCTCTGTTTGTAGAAGTTCTGCCTGTCTGATAAGAGTATCGACGGCATTTTTTACCTCTGAGGCAATAGCGAGATTCTGCTGGGTTATTTCCTTAATCAGATCCATTTCCTTAACAACATGATCACTCCCGTTTATCTGTTCCTTTGTAGCCTCTGCAATAGACTGCGCCATGCTATTGACATCCTCGACCATTGAATCTATCTGTCTGCTTCCCTTGGTTTGTTCGACTGTTGCAGTCCTCACATGCTGAGATGTAGCCTTCACCTCTTCTACAGCTATTAATATCTGTTCGGTACCCTTCTCCATTTCCTTTGTAGCCCGGGTAATCTGTTTCATCATATCAGAAAACTTCACAATACTTTCATTTATCTGCACAACTCCATTAGCCTGCTCCTTTGTGGCCTTCTCGATTTCCCATGCCATCCGGGAAGACCTGTCGGAACTTTCGACAATTTTGTTTAACACATCCCCGGCCTCTTCGGTTAGCTTCATACCCTTACCTGCATTATCAGAAACTTCTTTTATAGAAGAAACGGCCTCCTCTATTTCACCCCGCACAGCCTCTATCACAGAGGCTATCTCCTTGGTAGAATAGGCTGTTTTATCTGAGAGATTCCTTATCTCATCAGCAACCACAGCAAAACTCTTGCCTTGTTCTCCTGCCTGGGCAGCAATTATAGCTGCATTTAAAGAAAGCAGACTCGTCTTATCGGCTACACCGCTTATCACCTTGAGGATATTCCCTATTTGTGAAGACATGTCGCCGAGCTTACTTACTACGGAGCTTGTTTTATCTGCGGATTTTATTATCCTGTTCATACCCTCAGTGGTCTTTTTAATAGCCTGCAAACCGGACTCGGATGCATCCTTCTTTACCTGTTCAGTTAGAATGGCGGATTCATGCACATTGGCATCTATGCTCTTCAGAGAGACAGCGAATTCGTTGACGGTAGCTGACGTATCCGCTAAGGCATCAGATAATACAATTAGATTTGTTGATACCTGCTTTATCGATGCAGTCATCTCCTCTACGGATGATGAAGAGTTTTGAACGGTCGTGGATAAAGTATCGGTACTCTTTGCAACTTCTTCAATTGAAGCAGTCATCTCCAATATTGCCGATGAGCTTTCTGTCGCTGACTGAAAGAGGTTTTCTGCCGTATTGGCAACACTCTTTATCGAAGAGTTCATTTCGTTTGTTGCAACAGAGGTTGCATCGATTGATTTTGCCTGTAATTCAGAGCCTTTTGTCAACTTATCCATATCTATATGTCTTGTTGCTTCTGTTATATCAGTTGATGAAATCTGTATTTTATTAACCATTTCTTTAAGATTCACAGCCATTTTATTAAGACTCTTTCCGAGCATCCCGATCTCATCATTGGATTTTACATCGAGCCTCTGTGTCATATCTCCCGAAGCTATTACGTACGCAAAAGAGACATCTTTGTTAAGGGGACTAACCACTCCCTTTCTGACATATGCCGCAATGGCTATTATTGCAAGTATAATCCCAATAAGGCTAACAATAATTATTTCTAATAGCTGCTCCTTTATTTTCTTATTTAATACCTGTTTTGTTAAACCAACCCTGACAGCCCCTATCGTTCTATTCTCATAAATTATGGGGGTTTCTATTTCAATCACATCTTTCATCCCCCTTATTTCCTCTAAAAGACCCGCCTGATTATCCTTTTTGTCTTTCAAGCCCGCAATTAGACTATTTTCCTGATTTAAAGACATAGAAAGAAGTTTACCTTTTTTATCCGAGATAAGGGCATAAATGACTTCCTTGTCCTTGGTCATCTCCTTTGCATATTTGTCCAGCATTAACACATCATATGTCAGCATGGATGCGGGAGCCACCTTGGCCATAAATTTAGCAAGGCTTTCACCTTTATTTTTCAGAGCATCGGTAAAACCTTTTTTCTCCAACACTACAATTCTTGCAGCAATTGTAACCATCATGAAAAAAATTACCATTGCAACAAGAATTATTATTTTTGTACCTATTTTCTTTGTCTTAAAAATTTTTCTTTTCTCCTTTACTTTATGGATATCAATAATAATCCTCGTTTAATACTTCTTTTACTACCCGACGGACCGGATCGTATTCCTTATCTGTAGCCGGAAGAAACGCGGTAACTCCAGCGCTTTTTAATATTTTCCTGCCTTTCTTGTTATTCTTAAGTTCTATCATGGCCTTCTGAATCTTAGCTATGAGCTTCTTATCCATTCCTTTTTTTACTCCCCAGCATAGCATGGGAAGCTTTTCTCCGCTAGCCAGGACTTTTATCTGATTCACATCTATTCTTTTTTTTACTATGGGAAGAGTTAAAACAATTTCACCAACACCTCCGGCATCTGCCATCTTATTAAATACTGCAAAGACACTGCTTGGAGGATTTATGGCAAAACTCTCAATGTAATCACCTTTCTTGAGTCCGTTGGTTATTAATATATGTGTAGCGCCAATATACGACTGCATGGCCATCCTGCCTCCTCCAAAGACAATTTTTTTACCTTTTAAGTCGGATATAGTGTTAATCCCGCTATCCTTCCTCACTACTATTGCTGCATTGATTTCAGCTGAACCGAACTCTTCATTCTTCACAAAAACATTATAGCCAAACTCTTTATGGCTTTTTACATAGTGATACTGATTATAGTGGACAATGTCATATTCTCCCTTTTTTACTCCACCCCAGAAAGTCCTGAAATTCTTAGATACTACCAATTCCACCTTTTCCCCGATTTTAGAGGATAGATATTGTGCCAAAGGGCTAAACATCCTTTCTGTTACAAGGGCAGGTCTTCTTGGAAATATAGCCATCTTTATCACATCTTTGGCTAATACAGTGTTTGTATTAAGACAGCCGACAATAAGTAAAAAAGCCAAACAAATTTTAAGTATAAGACATCTTTTCATAGGAACCTCCCTTAAATTGTGTACTTTTTATTATATATCACTGTTAACTGCTTTCGCTAATTATCATTAAAAATAAATCTCTTTGTCAAGATAATAATGGGTGCGCGACAAATTTATGGACGGCGTTACTAAGCAGAAGATTGATATTCCCGGAAGTCTTTCCAATGATTACTGAATCCATGAAACGCCATCTCCTATAACATAAACCATTGCCGGCAGACAAAAGGGTACTCTATGAAACTGGAGCAGAAGATTTCGCCTCTGCGGGAAATGCAACTGCAGAAATGGCGACTACAGCAATATTTGGAAGGTAAACATTTTATTCCTTATGGATACAATAGGTACTAATCCTTGACCCCGGAGCCCCTCTCCCAAAAACTTGCGGTCAGTTTTCAAAACTGACCGCAAGTACGGAAGTGTCAAACGAAAATTAATTACTGTCTGCCTTCTACTAATTTATCAACAACAGAAGGATCCGCCAGGGTTGAAATGTCGCCGAGATCATCTGTCTGACCCCAGGCGATTTTTCGGAGAACCCTCCTCATTATCTTGCCGCTTCTTGTCTTGGGCAAGCCGGGTGTGAAATGCAGTTTGTCAGGGGTTGCAATCGGTCCGATTACTGTCCTTACATGACCGATAAGTTCTTTCTTAAGGGCCTCGTTGGGTTTCTTGCCATCTTTCAGGGTTACATATGCATATATGCCCTCGCCTTTAATCTCATGTGGAAATCCCACGACAGCCGCTTCAGCAACATCATCATGGCTTACCAGGGCAGACTCCACCTCGGCAGTGCCCAGTCTGTGTCCGGAGATGTTGATAACATCGTCTATCCTTCCCATAAGCCAGAAGTCGCCGTCTTCGTCAACACGGGCGCCGTCGCCGGTAAAGTACTTGCCGGGGAACTTGCTGAAATAGACCTCCTTGACACGCTTGTTGTCCGAGTCACCGTATGTCCCTCTGATCATGCCGGGCCACGGCTTTTCAATGACGAGGTACCCGCCCTCATTGGCTCCCGCGGGCGAGCCGTCTTCCTTAATGACCTTCGGCACCACACCGGGGAATGGCTTGTTCGCTGAACCGGGCTTTGTTGTCATGGCGCCCGGAAGCGGAGTGATAAGGATACCGCCTGTTTCTGTCTGCCACCATGTATCTACAATCGGGAGCCTGCTTTTCCCCACATTTGTGTAATACCACATCCAGGCTTCAGGATTGATCGGTTCACCGACCGTGCCCAATATTCTCAGCGATGAAAGATCGTATTTTTTAACCCATTCGGCGCCTTCTCTCATCAGGGCCCTGATTACGGTTGGAGCTGTATAAATGATATCTACCTGATATTTGTCGCAGATATGCCAGAACCTGCCCGGGTCAGGATATGTCGGAACTCCCTCAAACATGAGGCTTGTCGCTCCTGCTGAAAGCGGACCATAGACTATGTAACTGTGACCCGTAATCCACCCTATATCTGCGGTGCAGAAGTGGATATCCTCTTCGTGGTAATCAAATATCCACTGAAAAGTAATATTAGTATACAGAAGATATCCGGCAGTCGTGTGAAGAACCCCTTTCGGTTTGCCGGTGGAACCGGATGTGTAGAGAATAAAGAGCGGATCCTCTGCATCCATCTTCTCGGGTTCGCAGTAATTTGAGATATCCCCGTCAGCCATAAGGTCATCCCACCATACGTCCCTGCCTTCTTTCATGGGGACATCACCTTTTGCCCTGTTTACGACAATCACTTTTTCAACAGTCGGGCATTCTTCTATTGCCGTATCAACGCTTGCCTTAAGCGGTACCAGCCGGCCGGCCCTGATGCCTTCATCAGCCGTAATGACGATATTGGATTCACAATCACGTATCCTGTCCCTGAGTGCATTGGCGCTGAACCCTCCAAATACTATGCTATGGATGGCGCCTATTCTTGAGCACGCGAGCATTGCAATGGCAAGTTCCGGTACCATTGAAAGATAAATGGTTACCCTGTCCCCTTTTTTAATGCCCTGTTTCTTAAGCACATTGGCAAATCTGTTAACCAGGAGATAGAGCTGCTGGTAAGTATAAGTTTTTGTCTTTCCATCGTCGGATTCCCAGATAAGCGCTGCCTTGTTCCTCCTTGGGCCATCAATAAATCTGTCCAGGCAGTTGTAGGAAACATTCAGCTGTCCACCCTGGAACCACTTTATTTCCGGCTTTTCAAAATTGTACTCCAGCACTTTGTTCCACTTTTTATACCATGTAAGATTCTTTTCCGCCATTTCGGCCCAGAATCCCTCGGGGTCATCAATAGATCTTTTATAGATCTTTGCGTACTCTTCGATACTTCCTATATGTGCTCTCCTGCTTGTCTCCGCGGGTGGAGGAAATTTTCTCTTTTCTTCCATTAATACCTGAATACTGTCCGTGTTTTCCGGCATAACTGACAATACCTCCTTAAAGAATATATTGGTGTAATCAACAGAACGATTTTATTATTTTTTCAAGCAAAATAAATGCCTGAAATTCCGAAAATATCAATATAATGAAGTATCCTGAGAGCCTTTAAACGCGGGATTATGCAGCAGCATCCCGATATGAGCGTTGCACTGTAATTCTCCATGTGTTACGAATAGTAATAGCATCGGTCCCCTGTTACTTATTGTAACTTATCCGGACTGAAAAAATTCTCTGAAAAAAACAGGGCAACCGATTCATTTTATGCATTTACCTCCGGATTCTCATCAGGCCGCACCGGGGAAATCTTACCTGAATAATAGTTTTGAGCTACGGTAATGCAGATGGAAAAAGGTTTAATGATTGATGTACCGGCAAGTACAGAGTACTTCGAATGAAAATTGCAGCAAAACATACCTGTTGCGGCCATACCTTATTATTGACCAATAAGGCAATGTCCATTAAAATAATGTTTAACTGCAAACTATGATAAAATTTTGATGATTCAGGTTTGCAACCTGAACCCAATATTGCATCCATTACCATATCGGAAGTGGCACTATTTTAGCACTTCCGATGTGAGACTTCGAATATCCGTACCATTGCCGGAAGAGCATGGTTTTAACCTCGATCAGCAAACAGATTCCGTTGAACGTATTTCCCGATATCTTTCTTTTTCTTCTTTTCGGGTTGCCCATCAGATTTCATACCCCCACTTTTCTCCACCTGCACTGAATTTTCTTTTTATTCATGTTCAGTTACAGGTTGAGTATTGCCGGATGCCGGTGCTACTGGAGATTCAGAGGCATCTTTTTCTGCCACAAGATACTTGAGTGTCTGCGAGATATCCATCAGGTATTCCGGAGAAAAACCATTTATGGCCTTTCTGGAAAGACTCTGATATATACCACACCATTCATCCTTCTGTCTGATGGATATCTCCGGATTAATGATGTATTTTCCACGGCCTTTTCTGATGAATAACCGCCTGTTGTAGGGATTTCTGCTTTCGATTTCATTTTTTGCAAGGAGGGCGGATATATATGCCCTTTTCTTACGATATCCAGGCGCCACGCCTTCCGGGAAGTTCACCATTATTTCTGCCAGGGAAGGTGCTGTCAGGGGCATATCCTTGACGGATGCGGCCTGGATTCTATTCAGTAATGCCAGGTGAAAGAGATGGAACAACAGAAATTCACCCTGACTGCTGTCAATCTTAACCAGCCTGTCATTCACCTTCAGACTTGTACTTGCAGGTGAGATCAAATCATGGATGACCGGAAAAGACTTCCGGGCATACTCCCTGTCCTCAATGGCAATCCTGAGCGCAGACTGCCAGGCGCTCAGCCCTGAATTGTCAGTCAACTCAGTATCTGCGCCCATCGCCAACAATTCTTCTATCAGGCACTTATTCCCTGTCATTGCAGCAAGCATCAGGGGGGTCCTGTTAAAAACATTGCAATAATTCACACCATAAATATCACATTGCCTCAGGATATTCCGGTAATAGCCACTCTGGTATGCCTGCAACTGATTCACGAGAAAGTTCTTCCTCTGCTGCTGGTAAAGTGACCGGTTAAAGCCCACCGAGGCATTCTTTACATAAAATATCTGCTCTGCCTTGCTGTATCCCTGTTTGCTCAGAAACTCGATAAGATCGAGGTCATCATCAAAAAGTGCATACTCAAACAATCTCTTCCCTGTCTTCTTCGAAATAGCCTTTTTGGAAGCAATATCTTCAAGAAGGGCCATGATCCTGTTGCTTGTAAGAACCTCCCATGGAACCGGCTTGATATTCAGGACATTCCGCCTTATCTCATCTGCCTGTTCCTGTTTACCCTGCATGTCAAGCCTGTGGGCCTCCGCCTGCCATTCCTCAGCGGTCGATTGGTGGGCATCAATTCTGATTTGATCCTGTGGGTTGTATAGACAAAGGCATTTAAGCAGGTTGTGTTCAGTATCGCTTTCTATCAGATATATCCTCTCTACCGCACGGGTAACGGCAACATAGAGGGAATTAACAAAAAACTTGAAGACCTCAAGCGACTTGTCCTTCTTATCACGTGCACGGCTGTATAGGGTGTCTCCATTCAGGTCGTCTTCTGTAACCCCTTTCGTTATCTCCTCAAATTTCCCTCTCTCGCCGGAGATAAAATTCAGGAGTATCACATTTTCATATTCCAGCCCTTTTGCCTCCTGAATACTGAATAACAGCGGGGTATTAAAGAATTGTCTTGCCTTTGCCTTATCCTCATCCCTCATCACCAACACGGCAAACCTGGCGGATTTGCCTGTCTTATGGTTCAACTCACGCTTGACCCTATCGGTATTCTTGAGAAAGACAATATCCCCCCCTTTTTCAGACAGGCAATCCATCAGGTAGTTGCTTTCACGGTCGATTGAACCGAAGCGGCTCTGCTTTATCTTCAAAAGTCTGTTTGAAAGTTCTGTTACGGCCGATGAATTCCGGAAGTTGGCAACCAGTATTCTGGTTATCTTACGGCCACTCAGTGATTCAGAGTTATAAAACATGCTCTTGAGATTGCCCCAGGAAAAAAAATTTGGATGCACTATCTGATTTGAATCACCACAGAGGATAAAGTTCCCGGGAGACTTAAGTGTCTTCAATATCAACTTTAACTGGATATTTGTAATATCCTGCACCTCATCAACCACTACAAAATCGTAAGTCTGCCCGGCATATTTCAGATACTCGTAAGATACGATATTCGGGTCGTAACATCCGTTTTTCTCAAGGAAACGGAGATATCTTTCAAACAGGCTGTAGACTACATCCCTCTCGCTATCGAGATAGATTGATTGTCTGACCCCGAGATTTATATATCCTTCATAACTCAAATATGCCCTGTCGATCACTGAACCGGTAATAACCCCCCGGAACTCTTCGTATAATTGATGGGCATCCGGAACCCTCTGCTGTCTTGGTATCCTGTAAAGCCAGTTTGTAAAATCCCTGTAAGTTACCTCCCTCCCCTCAGGGACACGCATGGTCTCAATAAATTCCCCGAATGAGAGGAAGGAGACCTCCTGCTCATCATTTTCGTAATGGCCTGCATAGTAGATATTCCTTGAATTTTCCACAAGATATGGAGACAGTGTCACATAAAGGACCTGGCCGTACATGAGTTTCATTTTCTCAAGTGTAAGAGCGGTCTTCCCGCTACCGGCAGGGCCTATAATGATCATGGGGAGGGGATGTCTATAGATCCTGTCCTGTTCAGGGTCAAAAGAGATTATCTTGTCAAGGAGATGGAACCGGTTACTTTCAGGATTAATATATGTGAGGGATGGTAATGGTTCTTTTTCAAGATGATGCGCATCAACGGGGGATATCTTTGACTCATCTATCCTTGCACCCCGCAGGAACCTTGACTTATCGTATGCATGGTTCATTACCACCTCAAGTATAAGGGCGTAATCTTCTCCCCTGTACTTCATTATCTTGAAGATAATACGGCTGGCATCATCGATCTTTGCCCTGTAAAGACCGTGTTCAGGAAACTTCTTGACATCCGCAGACCTGAAATCATCCCTTTTCAGGTACTCGATAATCTTCAGATATTTGCGTTTTGCCCTGGATGCGTCAAGACCGTGATACTCAAGAATTTTCATCTAAATCACTCCTGCAACACTCTACTGTTTGAATTATTATCATCTAAACTGAGCGATTCTTATCCCCCTCTCCCCCGGGGGATTTAAAGAATATCCCAGAACCTCCCTCCCACTTGATGAGTGTTAGGGCAAGGCTTTTTACACCCAATAGGTGATTTACAAATTTACCCCAGCCCACCAAATAAATATTATAGCAAATATACAATGGCGGTAGGGGAAATCTACCGCCTAATCTTGACGCAACGGGTTTCCAGCCCTCCAGGAGGCAATATTTCATGCCGTTTGATGGTTCGAGTTGGTCTGCCGACCATGATTTAGTATTCACATGGCATTGTGATGTCCATTTCAGGGGCAAGAAACCTTTTCCGGGCATACTGCCCCCTGATTTTATTCAAACGAGGCTTACAGCCTTTCCATAAAGTGTCCATGAGGTGCAGTATACAGCAAGGGAAAGGGCGTAAACATAAGGGTTATTGGCGATACTTCGTTTCTCGCGTTCCCTTTTCTCTGCAAAATAGGCAACAAGGAAGAGGATGCTCAGGTAACCGAGTATAATGAGAAATAATTCGTAGGTCTCGAACAACTATTCTCTCCTGTTTCTTCTCTTGTTATCGTGACTGTAGATAAACAGCACGGAGATGAAGAAAAACCATAAAATAAAGAGATAGACCGGAAGAGAAAAGTCAAAAATTTTTTAAAAAGGCCAGTTGAAAGTAATTATCCCGACGAGAAAAATGAAGATGCTCACTTCGTTACGCATTTTTCCCCCATGCTCTTTCTTTTTTCATGCCCTTGAGACCGGTCAGCCAGGAAAGAATTATACTAATAATGCTTACTATCAGCGCACCCCATAAAGCGGGCAGGAAACCGGTAATCTCAAATCCAAAATTCAGGAAACCTGAAATGAGAGAAGTCAGAACAAGCATGGCTGCATTTATTACAAGAGTAAATATACCAAGCGTAATTATTATAATAGGGTATGTAAAAAATTTAACAATGGGTTTTATCAGGCTGTTGACAATTCCAAATACCGAACCGATGATTATCATCTGCCACCACCGGCCATTAAAAGTGATACCATCGACAATCCTCACGGAGATAATGATCGCAACTGCATTAATAAACCATTGTAAAATTAGCAGTCTCATTTGTGATTAGTGTGAGATTATGCCTCTTGTCCACATCCATTTTTTGGCATCATAAATAATCTTATACTAATTTATATTTTACCATCTTTGTTCTCAGTTGTCTTCGCGTAATGCCGAGACGTGCAGACGCCTTTGTCTGGTTCCAGTTCTCTTCTCTCAGTGCATTGAGAATTGCAAGACGTTCGATCTCCGGAAGCGTCAAATCCGCAAGGCCGGCCAAGTCTTTCTCTTCTTCCCCTGCCTGGATCGCACGCGAAATCTTTTTGGGGAGATCCGCAAGCGCAATCGTTTCGAATCTCGTAAGGACAACGGCACGCTCGATTATATTTTCAAGTTCACGTATATTCCCCGGCCAATCATACTTCAAAAGAGCATCCATTGCACTCTTTTCCACAGAGCTGATGAATTTCCCGTTCTCTGCGGCATACTTCTTCAGAAAGTTATCTACAAGAAGAGGGATGTCGTCTTTTCTTTCCCTGAGGGGAGGTATGTTTATCGGTATGACATTCAGACGATAAAAAAGGTCTTCTCTAAATACGCCGTCTTTTATTGCTTCATCGAGGTTCCTGTTGGTCGCCGCAATGATACGGCAATCCGATTTAATGGATTTTACGCTGCCAATCCTGTAAAATTCTTTTTCCTGGATGAACCTCAGCAGTTTTATCTGCATACTATGGAGCATTTCACCAATCTCATCGAGGAAAAGAGTGCCCTGATCAGCGATTTCAAGCTTTCCTCCCTGCCTGGATACCGCACCTGTATATGCACCGGCCTCATGGCCAAATAATTCATTTTCTATCAGGTCGTGTGGAATAGCGGCACAGTTTATGGCAACGAAAGGGAATGGCATCCTGCGGGATGCCATATGTATGGCCTGTGCCACAAGCTCTTTCCCGGTGCCGGATTCACCTGATATAAGGACATTTGCGTTACTGTTGCTAATCACATGGATAGTGGCAAGCAAATCATGGATGACCCTGCTTTTACCGATAATACCATACCGCTCTTTTTTGTCCTCTTCGCTATCCGGTATCACGCTTTTGTACAATAGGGTATGCTTTATTACAACAAGCATTTCTTCAAGATCAAGGGGCTTCGTCAAATAATTTACTGCTCCACACTTTATCGCTTCCACCGCGTTTTCAATGCTGCCATAGGCTGTTATCATTATAACCGGGACATCAGGGTTTTGAGCCTTGATCGATTTAAGAAAATCGATTCCGGATTTCCCCGGTAATTTCATATCGGTAAGTATAAGGTCATACTGAACTTCCCTGAATAGCGAAAGTGCTTCATCATAATTTCTTGAAGTGTCTGTATCATATCCTTCCTGCTTCAGAAATTTCTGTACTACAACCCTTATATTTTTTTCATCGTCAACAATCAATATCCTTGCCATTTTTTCTCCATGCTATTTCCCTGAAGATTCCGGTTCAGGCAGAGGGAACCTTAACAGAAAATGCGCCCCTTTATCTTGCTTCAGTATTTTTATCTCGCCGTGATGGGCCAGCATTATCTTATATGCTGTTGCAAGACCAAGGCCGCTCCCATCCATCTTTGTTGTAAAAAAAGGTTGAAAGACACGAGACGCAACTTCTTCAGCAATTCCCGGGCCGGTATCCTGGATATGTATGTCAAGCCAGTTATCATGCACCTGATATTCATAGAAGATCAGGCCACCTCCTTCCATCGCCTGAATCGAGTTAATGAAAAGATTCATGAAGACCTGTTTCATCAGAGTCGGATCAATCATGATAACGGGGAGATTAAGCTCGCCATTCTTAACTGTCTTCACGCCGCTGTCATCGAGGTCAGGTTCAAGCAATTCCAGTACCTTCTGTATAACATCGTCAACATTATATAATAATAGTTCTGGTGCCGGCACTTTTGAAAACCGGAGAAAATCGTCAGCCATAACGGTCATATCAATTATCTCATCTTTCATAATTTCAGTGTATTCCCTGACTCCGGACATCTCACGGGTATGCTCGATGCCTGTAATTGCTCCCCTTATTGCATAAAGACTATTTCTGAGTTCATGAGCAATCTGGGCGGACATCTCGCCAATAGCAGCCATACAGGTAAGCTTCTCTTTTTCATCCGAGACCCTTTCTATCTCTTCGAGATAAGCCTTCAGGTTCTCCAATAAATCCTGAAAGGCTTTCCTCAACTGGTAAGTTTCATCCCTGTCTTGCGGATTGAATATATAACTTCTGCCACGGAGAACATCTTCACCGAAATGCCTTATATCCCTTAACAGTATTGTAATCGGCCTTGTAATCAGAAGTGAAACAACATATGATCCACCGACCGCTGCACCAAAAATAATTACGAAGAGAGATATCAGTCTTAAAATCGTCCTTTCAAGGTTTTTTCTGATTGTGGCATTTTCGGATTTAAGGTCGAAGGTTACCCTGATAGCTCCAAGAATGTCTCCATTAATCTCTACCGGTAAAAGCAATGTAGAATCGTCCACTTCATATTTTGTTTCTATTGAATCAGTAAATTTCATAAGCATATCTTTATCCATTTTGCCCAGATTATTCAACTTATCCGAGGCAATTATAATGCCGCGGACGTCTATAATCTCCGCATTTTTGATCTGTCCCCCTTGCTTTAACTGCCTTATCTTTTCCATTAACGCACCATAATTCTCTGAAACCAGAGTATCGGCGGCATTTATCGCAAGATCCTTTGCAACTTTATCGTGAAACTGTTTCTGCTGAATACTCAGGTCATTTTGAGCTGATGACAGCACAATAATACTTACGGAAATGTATATTATGATTATGAGGAGTACCACATATAAGAGGCTCTTTGTTTTAATACTTGTGCGTCTGTTCAGTTCGCTCAGGATTTTCATTGTAACCGGGGGTTATATTCTGTAATATACTTTGTGACACGCTTTATGAGTCTGTTGTCCAGGGTATCTCTGGATACAAGTATCCAGCCTTTTATCTTCGGAGTCCTGTCTATTATAGCGATTTTGCTCACATCCAAATCTTTCCTCAGAGAATAGAGGACAGTTTCATTTATAAAACCGGCATCTACAGACCCTTCATACACGTTTTTAACGACATTTTCATATGTATTCAATTTGACAAAATCGATGGCCCCGGCCGGTACTCCGGATTTTTCAAGAAGTTTCAATTGACTTTTATAACCATCGTCGGAGTATAAGGATGTTATACCTATTTTCTTGCCGTATAGACCTTTCACCGATTTAATGCCGGAACCGGTCTTTACGATAATTACTCCTCTTCTCTCTCCACTTATATTATTTATACTTATACTCCAGATATTCCCCAGTAGATTCATTGCCTTATTATGGGTGAGGATACCGATGCTACCAAAGAAGAAGTCTCCATCACCCTTCTCCTGCATGGCGACAAAAGCATCTGTGTCGGATGGCATTATCAGTTGGAATCTTCTTCCTGTCCTCTCCGATAGATACTCAATAAGCGGTGTAAGCTTTGTAAACATATCAGGTACGAAATATTCCGGCTCAACCACAAATCTAACGACATCCTTACGGCTTCTACTGCTAAATTTTGAATTGTTGTCAACTATCCGCATCAACAGCCTTACGATGTCATAATCACCGTCTTCGGCTATGTCAAAACCATCTGTACCCTTTTCAATTCCACCAATCATAAAGCCGGGATTTTCAAGGCTGTTTATCCCTATCATTATATTTCTTAATTTTTTTATAAGAGCTTTCCCGAGGGACTTTCTTGCTACAAACAGATACTGTGGTATCGGGTTTGAGTATCTTATATCCCTTAATCCGTTTTTCATAAAGGGCCCGGCTACTGTTTCGGGAACAGCTGTTGCGTCAAACATCTTCGCCATTACGGCGGTCAGGGCACTCTCGTCAGAACCAAGTTTTACAACATCAAAAAAGTCATTATCGGTTATACCGATCCGCGTCAACATAATTTCAGGTAACAGTCCTGACCCCGGGCATGCATATCTTCCATATACAAATGTCTTGTCAATGAGATCTGCAGTGTACCTGATTGGCGAATCCTTTCGTACAAGCAAAACACTCCTGTAGCTTGATTTGCCATCAATGCGAATTCTCACAAGTGGTTCAATATTCGCAGTCTCAAATGCCCTGCAATACAAGGTTGGGCAAAGATATGCTATATCGGCGTTACCATTTTTCAGCTCTTTAACAACATCGCTGCTCTTCTGTGCAACCCTGAGCCTGATTTTAATATTGAGTTGTCCCTCGATATACCTCTTCAGTGGCAGGAAGTCTCTGTACATCGCCGACGGGGACCTCAGGGGAATGAGAAGCATCGTCAGCTGTTTTGATGGAGCGGCCTCAGAAACTATAGCGATCGACAAGACAGAAAGTATTATGGCCGCATATTTTGTAATAAAGGCAAAGTACTTCATCATTTATCTATTTTATAAAAATTTATAAAAAAAAGGTGTTCAGAATGAAATATATCCACTCCAAACACCATATAACGATATTAGTCGGGGAGAAATCAAAAGACTAATTTCGGTCTGTCAAGTTTCACCTTTATTTTTTTCTTCTTTCTCATATAATCCAGAACGATATCGTAAACAGGTGGTCCAGGCTGAACGGCCATCGATGCCCAGCCGGTAAAGGAGTATTTCTTGTTCATGTCCACAGGTTTCCCTCTGACTGCCAGGCCGTGAATACGGTTACCCATCTTTTCATTGATCCTGATTGAAAATTCAAGCCCCTTTGACCTGACTATGTCGCCTCCCTGCTGCTTGTATGGATCCAGGTTAAACAGATTATCCGTTATATCCTCAAGGATATTTTTCAACACCTTGCCCTTTAAACTGCTCTTATACGTGTTTGGATAAGTCAGAGCAGTCTGAGAATATACGTCCTCGGCCGTTACCGCACCGGGTAATACCGTCCGACCCCAGCGAAAACCGGGTGAGAATGCAAAATCAACCTCATAATGGTCGACAAGTGCATCACATATCAGATCGTCGAATGTACCATCCAGATTACCTCTTCTGTATAGTAGATCTTCTGAAATACCAACGACTTCATCCAATTTTTCTTTATACGGTTTCCTGATATCATTAATCAGCCCGGCCATTTCACGGTCAGCTTCTATCATGTTGGACATGACAGGGATCAACCTGTAGGAATAATCCACTATCTTCTTGCTTTTAACTTCAAGGTCGAGTCTTGAGAGATACTTACCGTAACACCCGGAACCTATGACAAGAGTATTTCCGACCCTGACCGGTTTAGGCACCCCGTCATGGGTGTGACCACCCATTATTACGTCGATACCCTTCACCCTGCTGACCATCTTCTTGTCCACATCAAACCCGTTATGGGAGGCAACAACAACAATGTCCACCTTTTTCGACCTGACCTCGTTAACTACAGCTTGCATATTTTGTTCCTGTATACCCATTGACCAGTTCGGGATAAGGCGCCTCGGGTTCGCTATCGGCGTATAAGGAAATGCCTGACCGATTATACCGACAGAAACGCCGTTGACGGTCTTTATTACATACGGTTTGAAGATCGGATCACCCCATGTAGCATCGTGAACATTCTGGGCAATAAAAGGAAAGTTCATCATCTCTATCAGTTCGAGAAGGCGCTTCTCACCATATGTGAATTCCCAGTGGCCGGTTATTGCTTCACAGCCGAGTTTGTTCATAACACTGACCATGTCTTCCCCCCGGGTCCACATGCTGGTAGCCGAACCCTGCAACGTATCTCCGGTATCAATGTACAGAACCTTTCCCGGCCTTTCACTCCTGATATTTTTTATCAGTGATGCGATATAAGCAAATCCACCCATTTTTCCAAATTCCTTTGCAAGCGGAAGATACTCATCGCATGTATAGATATATGCATCAAGAGAGCCCCTTTTGAATCCGTAGTAATTAAGCAGTGCAGTACCTGTAAGATGCGGGGGCTTTCCCTTGTTCCTGCCAACTCCGATATTGGTATCAGGCTCACGGTAGTATATGGGGACAAGCTGAGCATGGCTGTCCGTAGTATGCAGAATTGTCAGATTTCCCTTTGGTTCAAACTTTAAAAGGTTTGAAGGGGTCAGACCTTTTGCTAAAGCCGCAGGAGTCAGTGCAAATGAACCCGCAGCAAGGCTGAGCATCTGAATAAATTCCCGTCTTGATACGCTCATAAATTCCTCCTCTGATTTAGCATGATCTTACATCCTGAATCCCGGCACCTTTATCGGCAGACCATTTGAAATGTATGTCATGTAAAGTTCCATGTCCCTGTATAGGTCACTCTGATAAGGTAGAGGTTTCGCCCGCATGTTCTTCGTGCAGCCCCTGAACCTTCTCTGCAATGAACCGGTTTTGGCCCATTTCAGTCTGTAAGACGGCCAGTGATCTGCATGATGCCTGTTGTTGGATATAAGGTTAGCCCTTGCTTTATGTCCTGCGTATTTCACATGACAGATAGCACAACTGAAGTTAAGCTGCCCCATCCTCTTGTAATAAAAAGCCTTCCCCTTTTCATAAAAAGGCCGGGCGGGACCGTTGATACTGACATTGATAAGCATCCCGTTGGAGAGGGACTTGACAAAGAGATCCAGGGCAAGCTGGTCATATGATTCATACTTCATGGGCTTGGCACCCATCTTGTTTTTCCTGCACATGTTTATCTGGAGGGCAAGCGTTTTGATACCTTTTAAAGAGGCGTCATATTTTGGATAGCTTGTCGCGGCCCCCTTGAGTTTCTTACCGTCCTTGCCATGGCAGCTGGCGCATGATTTTCCCTTGCTTCCGGCCACCGTACTGAACAGGTCCCGCCCATCGTCCAGAGTTAAATCAGCGGGGTTGCCTTCTTCAGCCATTTGTTCGGTGAAGTTTCCGTAAAACTCTTTATACCTCTTTTCGTACTCTTGTGATGAAACGCTCGGTTTGTATTCCTTTATGGTATCTGAAGCATTTGCATCTGCAACAGCATATGAATAAAACAAACCGGAGGCGATTAGCAAGGCTACTGCCGATAGCATTACGATAATCTTTTCCTTGTCAATGGTCATTCCTCTTACCTCCTGTAATCCGATTTTATTATTTGGGCTGTATCTGCACTGTCTTCTCGTATACTCCTCCCTTTATGTCCTTCCAGACCATCTTCAGTGGAGCTGCTTTATCAGCTTTTATATAAAAAGACATGAAGGGGTTGGCACTGACGGCAATTGTCCAGTCACAGTGGGTTATCAGCTTGTCTCCGTAATAGACATTGACATCATTGATATAATATGCCGGTATCTTTTTGCCTGTCTTCTTGTTTTTTCTGAAGCCCGTCTCCATTGGATGCGTTATCAGGGCTTTTATGGGGATGACCGCCCCCTTCGTTATATTCCTCGGCACCCTTATTTTTATCCTTCCAATACCTTTAGGCATTATCTTTTCCTCCTTTTTAATTTTTTCTCAAGATTACAGGGGCTATTAACCTCCGCATCCGCCGATAGTTACTTTTACGGATTTCATCGCTCCATAAAGTTTTCCTTTATTTGTCTCCAGTACAACCCGTACATTTGATGTCTTCCTCATCTTGATTCGCATGGACACATCCGGTTTACCATTGGCCGGGCTCAGGTCAAAACTTGCGACATATGGATGAATATTGGCATCTACAAATATAAAAACCTTCTTTACATAGTTGTTTTTTTCCATTGGCAACCCGGAGGTGATTTTTATAGGCACAACCGCTCCGTTTTCTGCTATGATCGGCAACTTCAGATTTACATGTGAATTTTCGATCTTCCGGTTCCCGAAGTGCTTCTTCAGAACATCCTTGATATTTTCCGCATTTGCAATGCTTTTCCCTTTACTGATCTTCTTGCCATAAGCCTTTTTGACCAGACCAGGAAGCAGCCCGCTCATGAACAGCGCTGCACCAGCCATACCGGCTGTACTTATGAATTGCCTCCTGGAGATATGCAGATTATTTTTCTTATCGCTCATTTTTTCCTCCCAAAATAATTATTTACTCTTCTTCAATGAATAAAGATATGCTACAACATCATCAATCTGTTGATTGGTCAGTATCTTGTTTGTACCAAACGGGGGCATAATGGTGTCACTATTGAATTTTCTCGCATCATAGACCCACTGCCTTACGGTAGCCCTGTCACTCCTGGAATAGTGTTGCATCGCTTTGACCAGATCGGGCCCAATATCTCCGGGAAATGCGAGACCGGGAAGAACATGACAGGCAATGCAATTACCGAGTTTCCGGGTTTTCACCACCTTTTCACCCTTTGCCGCATTACCTCCTGCCATGGCAATCGCGGGGACAACAAGAAAAAGAAACACAGCAATTACCACAGAAGCGGGAAGCATCAAGCGCCTTTTAGTTTTTTTGTACATAGTGTTACCTCCTTTCATTATATTTTTTCATATGACATAAGCATATGCATGGATACCTTAAACTATAAAGTGTGATTCAAATATTTTGCTACCTGGCAATGCAACCGGCTTTTAAGCCATCGACATACTTACATAAGATATCCTTAAAGTCCGGTTTTGTCAACACCCCTGGAATTCTGAGTATTTCTTTCCGCATAGAATTAAAGAATATCAGAGTTGGCACACCCTTCACGTTGTATCTTTTCGTCAATTCTCTTTCACTTATGCCGGCAAAGGTTTTTTTCTCACCCTTAACGTCTATTCTGGTAATGTCGGTATTTTTATTGAGTATTCTTTTTATAGATGCATCCTTCAATACTTCGTCCATCTTTGCACACCAGCGACAACCATTTTCATAAAAATAAAGAAGCTTTATATTATATGAAAATGATAAAGAAGGAATACTCGAAATGATTATAACAATTAGAAACGTCTGAAATAGATACCGCATCATACCTAGCATTTTATAGCAATAATCATACCACCCGATATAATGCTTAAAATGGAGCGTAGTTGTACATTTCAGAACAAATCCTAAGCACTATGTGTTCATTTCTGTGCATTTTATAAATTATTCGCGGTAAGTGAATAATAATTCAGGGGTATCCAAGTTGTTCATGAAGGAACGGGAATTACCCTGCAGATTGTTCGTTTTTGTACATTACTTACTGGTATCTTATGGATTCTTCTGTATTTTTTCCTTGGCACGGAAAATGCTATATATTGTTATCGTATGAAATATGAATAAGGAGGCATTAATGTCACAGAAAAAGTTTAATCTGAGGGAAGGTCTGGTATTCGCATTAATTATGTCGGGGTTCTTTTTTGTGCTTTATCTTATATTAAAGATCAAATCATATGCAGCGCTTAATGTCGATACGTTGTCCGACGAAGACATAGCAGTTATTAAACACTCAATCAGGTATGTCGTTGTAATCAGCGGTTTAGTGATCGGAGGAATAATGGGAGCTGTGGTGCAGAGATCAAAGTTCTGTATTGCCACAGCCTGCCACAGCGTGGTGATATCAAAGGATTACACACAGACAAGGGCATATGCAATGGCGCTCTTTGTCGCCATACTCGGTACCCAGATATTGTATAAGACCGGGCAGGTCGATATAAGCCGCAGTATATACGTTTCTTTCCCTTTCACGTGGTTGAGTTACATAATCGGCGGCTTCACTTTTGGAGTGGGGATCGTGTATGCCGGCGGATGTGCAAGCAGGATACTGGTAAGGGCCGGGGAGGGGAACCTGGGCGGCCTTGTAAGTGTGATGGCATTTATCTTTGCATCGGGAGCTACCTTGTGGGGGATAACGGCCAAACTAAGGGTCGATTATCTTAATAAATTGACGATTGATTTACATGACCAGTATCTACCCAACATTGCACACGGTATACCTTTCTGGGCAATTCTTATTGTTATTGAGATAATACTGCTGCTGTTTATGTTAAAATCCCCCAAGGATTCAGCGTGGCGGGGCTGGAGATGGCCCATGGCGGGCGTAGTCATAGGTTTAACCATTATCTCAGCATGGTGGATTAACGGTGAGGCCTTCAGAACAATACCACTGATAGACACCTTTTCCTTTACGGGGCCGAATGACCCTACACTGCTGCAGACGTGGAGACCCAAGAGCCTGACCTTTGCACTTGCCGATGCACAGACATACCGGTATATAATGCTCTGGACCGGCGAATCTATAAATTTTGCTATAGCCACGGTGTTGGGGGTATTGGGTGGCTCCTTTATTTCCGCCGTCATTACGGGCACGTTCCGCTTGATAGCTCCTCCACTTCCTCAGTTTAAATCCAATCTGTTCGGCGGAACGTTGATGGGATTCGGAGCTGTTGTTGGATTGGGATGCAATATAGGACAGGGACTCAGTGGAATTTCCACCTTGTCGATCGGGAGCATCCTCACGATGACATTTATTTTCATCGGCGCAGTTGCAGGAGCAAAATTTATGGAATGGTATATTGCAAGAAATATATGATGACATTACACAGCCATGTGATTAAATTCACAATTGCCGTAATCTGCCTTGCAGTGGTTCAGCCTCTGTTTGCACAACAACTGCCCGGGCAGAAAATGACAAACGGCAATAAAATACCGGTGGTTATATACACGGTAAAGGGAAATTATGATGAAGTCTGGAACGACCTGAAGACGGCATTAAATGACAGAGGACTCGTAATCTCAAGCATTTCTCATGTCGGAGAAATGCTTGAGCGGACGGGAGAGGTCCTCGGCAGGACAAAGAAAATTTACGGAAAAGCAAATATTATGGAGTTCTGCAGCGCCATTATTTCACGCGATATGCTTGAGCGGAATCCTCATTTCCTCGCCTTCTGTCCCTATCAGATTATGGTCTATACATTGCCTGGTCATCCCAAAAAAATATATCTTTCTTACAGGCGGCTTATCTGGAACGACAATAGCGGCAGGGAAGTGCTTATCCCTGTCGAAAAGTTGCTTGAAGGGCTTATAAATGATGTCATTGAAATGCATAAAGAGTTTAAATAAATTCTTTTCCATGCACTTATGACTTTTGGCTGAGGCATGTCTTGTATTATATATGAATTCATAAAGATTCTATCGTTTCAGCGGACAACCGTGACAATGCGGTTTTGGCCTGCAGAATTCCTTCCCGGTCTTTACCAGAAGTGCATGATATTCATTGAATAATGGAACTTTTGCGGGAAGTGATTCATGAAAAAGCTCCTGAAAACTGTCATATGATTCCGATGAATCCATGATCCCGTGTCTTGAGAGTATCCTTTTTGTATAGGTGTCTATTACAAAGACCGGTTTTTCGAGGGCATAAAGAAGAATCGAGTCGGCTGTCTCGGGCCCTATTCCATTTACTCCGAGAAGATATTCCCTTAAGGAAGTCATGTCGGTCTCTCTTATTTTGTCTGTCCGGCCGGAATATTTCTCCATAAAAAATTCGACAAAGGATTTAAGTCTTTTGGCCTTGATATTATAATACCCTGCCGGCCGTATCAGTTCTGAAAGCCGTTCGTTTTCCATTTTATATATAGCATGAGGTGTTAATGCCCCGGCATGCATTAGATTTCTAACAGCTTTTTGCACATTTCCCCAGTTGGTGTTCTGTGTCAGTATCGCCCCGATCATTACTTCAAAAGGTGTATCACCGGGCCACCAGTCCTGGGGGCCGAAAAAATCAAGAAGTATATCGTAAATCTCAATCAATGGATTTCTCATGCATAAGTATATTATCAGAAAAGAAACGGATGTAAGCAAATTGATGGAGAGAGACAGTGGGAGTCGAACCCACCGGAAATGCCTCTAAGGCATTTATTCCTGCACCGGTTTTGCAGACCGGCCGGGGCTCCGGCCCCTTGCCCCTCTAAGAAAACAGTCGCGAGTGATGCATGAGGAATGACCAGTTAAAGATAAACCTTATTCTTCGACCGGTTATCCCGTGCCTTACCCGTCCGCAAAGAGCGTCCGGTATCTTTCTTTGTACACCGGCCGCATGAACTTCCTGAAGGCAAGATAACTCCTTCTGTATGTAAAGATTTTAAAAAATTTCAAGATATGTTATTATCGGGATTATATAATCGGTTAAACCGATATGTCTAATAGATAATATCTACCGATTATGGATAAACTATCAATAGAATCCGGCTATGAAGATAAAGTCCTGATTGCAGTATCAACACGGAGGAGATAATATGGATATCCATCATCTGAAAATATTTGCAGCAGTTTATAAAAACAGGAGTTTCTCCAGGGCCTCAGAGCAGCTTCATATAAGTCAGCCGACAATAAGTGAGCACATCAAGAACCTTGAGCACGAACTCGGTTGCATACTCTTTGACCGGCTCGGGCGCTCCATTGTACCCACAAAAGAAGCTGAGGTCATTTTCCCCCACGCACTGCAGATAATCGAAAATATCGGCGAACTGAAAGATGAGGTCACAAAAGCCGGCAACAATGTAAAGGGGGAGATTATAATAGGCGCCAGCACTATCCCCGGAACATATATACTCCCGGCAATAGCTGCGGATTTCAAGAAACGCTTTCCTGAAGTGTCATTTGAGATATTGATCGAGGATTCAAAGAAGATAACCGATATGGTATTACACCATGAGATTCAGCTTGGAGTGGTTGGCGCTATCATGGAGACAGGCAAGCTTGATTACCGTCCATTCATTGAAGATGAACTCATTATGGCTGCGCCTCCCAATCTCGTGAAGAAAAGAACACTTGATTTCAGGGAACTGCGTGAGATACCTTTCATCCTGAGAGAAAAGGGATCCGGCACACGCAAGACGATGGAGGAGTTCCTGCGGAAGAAAGGTATCGGCACAAATAACCTTGAAGTGGTTGCTTATCTCGGTTCAACTGATTCCGTCAAGCAGGCGATAAAGGTGGGTCTCGGGGTTTCGATACTGTCCAGAATTGCTGTTAAAGATGAATTAAAAAACAAGTCACTGAAGCAAATACATATAAAAGATCTCAAGATGAAGAGGTATTTCCATCTTGTAAAGCATAAGAGACGCTCCCTGCCCAATCATTATAATGAATTTTACAGATATATTCTTCAGCATGGGGATAACTGAAATCACATGTCACTTAGTCAGGTATTACCACAATCTTCAGCGAGTCCCCGGCTTCCGAGACGAGATCGAACCCTTTCCGGATATCGGTAAGCGCAACCGTGTGCGTTATCATCCTGCCTGTTTCCACCTCTTTGCTGCTGATAAGCTCAACAGCCTCCCTGAGATCAACGGGGGCGGCCCCATAAGAAAAGCTGAGCGATACCTCCTCACGCCAGAATCTCACTGAAGGAATGGTTATATCTTTTCCGGGCACTGCAAAAAAAAGGAGCGTTCCCCTCCTGTCCACGGATAAAAATGCGTCCTGAACTGCCCTGGCTGCGCCCGTGCATACAATGACTTTTTCCGCCGGATGTCCGTTATTGATCCTTGTCAGTTCGTCCGGAGAGTACGAAGCTGCATTAATTACGTAATCTGCGCCGAATTCAGCCGCTTTCTTCAGCCTGTAATCATTAATATCGGTTGCTATGACCCTGGCCCCTTTCAGTTTGGATAAATGGATGTGTAAAAGCCCGGAAATGCCGGAGCCAATGATCAGTACTGTATCACCCGCTTTCACTCCAAGCCGCTTTTGCCCGGCAATTGCGCACCCCAGCGGCTCTATCATTACCGCATCTTCAAAGGTCATGTCATCAGGAAGAATAAATGTTCCGTATCTGACATTCTCCTCAGGCACACTTATATATTCAGAGAATCCTCCGGGATCGTAGTTCCCCCTGTGAAGTGAATCGCAAGCAGTGTAGTTGCCATTATTGCAATAATGGCAATTGAAACAGGGAACGTGGTGCGAGACGAATACCCTGTCTCCCTTTTTCAGTCCTTTTACATCCCTGCCGACCCCGGCAATAACACCCGCCATCTCATGGCCAAGTACCCGTGGGGCCTTTTGAAGCCTGTACCATTCCATGACATCCGTGCCGCATATCCCGCACGCCATCATCCTTACCAGAATCTCACCATCATTTATTTCAGGCCTTGGGCGTTCCTCTATTCTTATATCGTCATTGCGGTAATATACTGCTGTTTTCATTCGGTATTCAGGCCTTTGAATATATTTCAAATGCCTCCTCTGCAGATGCTCCTTTATGAACAATCGCCCGCACGGCCTTTATCATGCCGACGGGTTTATCGCTCTGAAAGATGTTTCTTCCCATATCTACCCCGGAGGCGCCTTCCTTTATTGCATTTTCCGTCATTTTAAGGGCCTCCATCTCCGGTATCTTCTTGCCTCCTGCCATTACAATGGGAACAGGACACCCTTCAACAACCTTATAAAAATCATCGCAGTAATAAGTCTTTACAAAGCGGGCACCGATTTCTGCGGCAATCCTGCATGCAAGTCCGAGATACCTGGTATTCCTGCCCATTTCCTTGCCAACGGCAGTAATGGCCAGTACCGGGATCCCGTATCTCTCCGCCTCATCGACGAGCCTCCCGAGATTCGAGATTGTGCGGTCTTCGTTGCCTGCACCGACGAAGATAGACATCCCGACTCCGGACGCATTCAGCCTTATCGCTTCTTCCATGGATGTGGTTATGTCCTCATTGGACAATTCACCGAGTATGCTGGGCCCACCTGATACCCTGAGACATATTGATGTAGCCGATTCCGGTCTTATGCAGTTTCTTGCCATTCCCCTTGTAATAAACAGGCAGTCAGTATGCCTTACCAGCGGAGAAACAGTTTCTCCCAGGTTCCTCAGACCGGTTGTCGGCCCCTGAAAGTAGCCGTGATCAACGGCAAGCATGACGGTCTTGCCCGTCCTTGGATTAAAAATCCTCGACAATCTGTTTTTCATGCCAAAATCCATGGATGTTTCCTCCTTGGGTGATATTTGTAATTAACCGGAACCAATAAGAACAGTATCCTGTCTATTAAGATATGCGATAAGAAAAAATTCCCCCATAACCGGACTATTGTCACTTCGAAAGTATAAGAAATGACATAATTATCTGTCAATTGCATTTATCTTGACACAAAACACACTGTAAATGTTATTGTAATCATAGTTTTTCCTTAATATATTGAGTTGTTACGGGGCTGTAGCTCAGTTGGGAGAGCGCTTGAATGGCATTCAAGAGGTCGTCGGTTCGATCCCGATCAGCTCCACCAAATTTGCTTTTCAGTGGAAAGCTGCGCCCAATCACTCTATCTTTTTCCAGCATTTCTTATCTTTAGCAAACCGGAATTACCTCAAGCGAATCTGATCCCATTAAAAACATCTCCCGATCACTCCTCTACAGTAATTTCAGGGAAAAGTTGCGGAATCGCTGTTTCATAATGTCAGCGCTTGACATAATTACAGATACTACGTATAATCAGATATATCAGAATATTCTGATATATCTGATATTTTTATGTTTTTAAAAATGTTATGGCAAAGAAAAAAGACAATCATATCAACAAACCATTACCTGTAAAGGGGATTAATTGTTGCCGGGTTGAGTCCATTATAAGTGTTGATGAAAGAGGGCAGATGGTTATTCCCAAGGATTTGCGGGAAAAGGCCGGAATCAGGGCCGGCGACAAGTTTGCCGTGACGAGCTGGGAAAAGGATGGCAGGCTCTGCTGTATTACTCTTACGAAAGTGGATGAACTTGCAGAGATGGTGAAGAGCTCGCTTGCTCCTGTAATGAAGGATATACTGTAAGACAGAGGAACATACGATGAAAGAGTCAGGAATAGTCCGGGCAGATAATAAAGCCCGAAATGACATCGGGGAAGGTGATTCCTGTTGCCGGTCTTCCTCTTGCCGTGATACCGCAATTCCACTTCAGTTTGCTGGAAAAGAGTCTCAACTAATTGATCTCAAACATAAACCCGGCTGGGTGCTTGACACAATTAAGACGCCGGCAGGTAGTTTTTTCAGGGTGGAGACCGGTTTGTCATGGTCTGATCGCAGGGGCGGGATAAAAAGCAGGATCAGTGCCTTCCGTATGAAATACTCCGTTCCTCCCGGTCTCTATGCAGTGGGTTCCCCGGATAAGGATTCCGGCGTATTTGTCAGTGCAAACTATAAACTGAGTTTCGATAAACTCCGGAATTCCTTAAAGGAAATGAATGCATGGATACTCGTGCTTGACACAAAAGGCATAAATGTATGGTGCGCCGCAGGGAAGGGGACTTTCGGAACGGAGGAACTCGTTAACCGTATCTCCCAAACGCAGCTTGATAAAGTGGTAGAGCACAGAAGGCTTATCGTTCCACAGTTAGGTGCTGTAGGAGTGAACGCAAAAAACGTGAGGGAGAGAACGGGCTTCAGGGTATATTTCGGCCCGGTATACGCGAAGGATATTCCGGAATATGTTAATTCGGGGTATAAGAAATCGAAAGGGATGCGGATAATCAGGTTTACCTTGTGGGACAGGATGGCTCTGACACCAATGGAGATCAATCCGGCCATGAAGAAATATTATCCGTGGTACGCGCTTGCGGTGCTCCTTATATTCGGTGCCCAGCCTTCGGGTATTTTATTTAAAGATGCCTTTGCAGGCGGGTTCCCATTCCTCGTCCTCGGACTCGTATCAGTAATTGCGGGTGCTTTCCTTACGCCTGCTCTGTTGCCCTTTATCCCATTCAGGTCATTTGCAGTAAAGGGCTGGATCGTCGGAATTGTGTCAATATATTTGTCGATGAATTATTTCGCAATAGTGCCTGTGGACGGCCTGATCCTTCAATTGGTGTCGTATCTGTTCTTCCCGCTTCTTGCATCATATATAGCGCTTCAATTTACCGGTTCCACAACGTTTACCGGGATGTCCGGTGTGAATAAAGAGCTCAGGATCGGATTGCCTGTATACATAGCGGGGGCGGGTACAAGTGTTATACTGTCCATTATCTATAAGCTCGGCCTGTGGGGTGTATTATGAAGTATCTTGCCAATGTTACAACGCTTGAATTCAGCCCGGAAAAGTGCACCGGCTGCGGCAGGTGTGTCGAGGTATGCCCTCACGGCGTCTTTGAGATTAATGAAAAGAAGGCGCATATTACGGACAAAGACCTTTGCATGGAGTGCGGAGCCTGCACGAACAACTGTGAGTTCGGCGCTATTAAGGTCAACTCCGGCGTGGGTTGTGCATCTGCGGTTATCAACAGCATTCTGTATGGCGGCGAGCCTGCCTGCGACTGCAACGGAACCGACAGTAAAAGCGCCTGTTGCTGATACGTTCTATCCACTTATATTTCTCTCTTCACACCACTTCCTTGCATTCTGGAACATCCTGAGCCAGGGGGACGCCCGGAGTTCTTTCCTCCACTCCTCCGGCATCCATGCCCACTGCCACCCGATGAATGTCCGCTCGGGGTGCGGCATCATGGCAAGGTGGCGGCCGTCCGGTGAGCATAGCGCCGATATGCCCTGTGGAGAGCCGTTTGGATTGAATGGATAGGCCTCTGTCGGATTGCGGTTATCGTCAACAAATCTGACCGGAGCCAGATTCTTGTCCAGAATATCTTTCATTATTTTCTCATCATGAAAATATGCCCTTCCTTCACCATGTGCGATCCATACGCCGAGGACGGAACCTTCCATGCCTCCGAGCATGATGGACGGACTTTCAAGGATTTTAACCGTAGAGAATCTTGACTCAAACCTGCCCGACCTGTTGCGAATGAAACGGGGCTGAATTGCATCATCAATACCCTTCCACGGGACCCACCCGAGAAGTGCCATGAGCTGACAGCCATTGCATACACCGAGGCTGAAGGTGTCTCCTCTCTGATAGAATTTCTCAAACTCTTCATAGACTTTCGGATTCAACCTGATCACTCCGGCCCAGCCTTTTGCGGAATCCAGGACATCGGCATAACTGAATCCGCCGACAAAGGCAATGCCACTGAATTTGTCAAGTGTAATCCTGTCTCTGATAATATCCGTCATCGTAACGTCCCGGACTTCAAATCCCGACTGATAAAAGGCGGATGCCATCTCACGGTCGCTGTTGCTCCCTTCCTCCCTTATGATTGCAATTTCAGGTCTATCCTTCCTGTCCAGCAGTTCAGGAGAAGTGGGCTCAGGTGTAAAGGTAAGATTGAATTCAGGGCCTTTTCTGTTGAAGATAACATTCTTTTCTTCATCTATACATCCGGGATCTGCCTGTCTCCTGTCTATCTGATAGCTCGTTTCTTCCCACGCCTGCCTGAGTCCAGGCATGGATTCATGGAGAAATTCTTCTCCATTGATTCTTATCTTTATTATCTTTTCGGCAATCGGCTTACCTATGGTATTAAACGGTATACCTTCATCTTTAAGCTTCCCTGTGATTGTCTCTTCGTTGGCAAGCGCATACTCAAAAACAAGACCGAGTTCTTCAGCAAAGAGGACGGGGAATGCGGAATGAGAAGGTTCTCCCGCCCCTTTCAATCCGGAGGCCACATCGATGTCGACCCCGCAATTGCCGCCGAAGGCCATCTCGAGGATAGTCGTGACAAGACCGCCGTCGCTTATGTCATGACCCGAAAGAATCAGGTCATCTTTGATAAAACTCTGCACTGCATTGAATACTTTTTTGAGAAGTCCCGGATTGTCGGCATCCGGTGATTCATTTCCCACCTGCCCGTAGACATGTGCGAGTGCGGAACCGCCGAGGCGGTATCTGCCTTCTCCCAGATCAATATGAATAAGCCCGCTCTTTCCGGGCTTTTTAATGTCGGGTGTTACGACACTGTATATATCGGGACAGGTAACATAGGCAGACATAACAAGGCTCCCGGGGGCCTTGACCACTTCCGGGTTCCCGTCCTTTCCCCGGACAAGCGCCGCCATGGAAAGGCTGTCCTTGCCGCCGTCAATTGCTGTGCCCAACTCAATCAGTATGTCCCGAAGAGCAACGGCGGCTTCATAGAGTTTTGCGCCTTCGCCCGGGAGTTTTGCCGCCCACATCCAGTTTCCCGAAAACTTGATATCTTCAAGTGCCGTGACATTGGCCCAGACAATGTTCGTAAGGGCCTCACCTGTACTCATCCTCGCCATGGCAGACGGACTGATCAATCCTTTAACAGGCTGTTCTCCAATGGAGATTGCGGCGCCCGTCCGGCTGAAATGACTCTGGGCAATGACCGCGACATCGGATAGCGCCAACTGGAGCGGCCCTGTACACTGCTGCTGTGCGATAAGGCCTGTAACGCTTCGGTCAACCTTGTTGGTAAGAAACCTCTTTGAACCGACGGAAAGGAGCTTCAGAACCCTTTCAAGCACATCCCGGACAGTTGCTTTTGCAGGCAGGTTTATGGGCTCAAGCCCCGGCCGGATTGTCTCAAATCTGAATGTCTTCTGCGGCATCCTGCCGAGAACTTTTGAGAGATCGAGATTTTCCGGGTTAGTGTCGTTTGAGGAGTCATGAAGAATAATGTATCCGTCCCCGGTAATTTCACCTATGACGGAATAAGGGGACTTTTCGCGTTCGCATAACCTGTCAAATACATCGATCTTGCCGGCATCAATCAGGAGGCAATCATTTTCCTGGTATTCGGCACCCCATATCTCGAGGACGGACAGTGTATTGTCACCAAGGAGGACGTTGCGTATCTCTATCTTTGCCCCCGCAGGATAAATTATCTCCTTGACTACATTGGAGTTGCCGCCCGCGCCCTGATCATGTATGCTGACAACGGGATTATCCTCTCCCATTTCCACGCAGGCACGTATTACCCTGTTCGTTTTCTGTTCCATTTCGGCATCGCCGCGCTGGACGGCGCTGAAATCGAGTTCTTCAATGTTTTCTCCCTGGATCATGCTTGAAGCCGCGCCGCCACCGATTCCAATCCGGTAGGCCGGCCCGCCGAGTTTTACTACGAGCATCCCCTTTTGAGGGGCGCCCTTTGCGATATGCCCGGCATCTATCTGTCCGACTCCGCCGGTGAACATGATCGGCTTTATCCACTCTCTTCTCTCTCCATCAGGCAGTCTGAGCCCGAATGAGCGGGTGAATCCCTGAATGACCGGCTCACCGAACTTGTTTCCGTAATCAGAAGCTCCGCTGCTCGCCTCTATCTCTATTTCGAGAGGTGTAGCTAAATTGGAGGGATATATAAATGATTCGTCTTCCCACGGAAGTCTGTATCCGGGGATGCAGAGGTTCCCGACACAGTATGCCGCAGTTCCTGCTACTACAAGGCTTCCCTTGCCGGTTGCATGCACGTCCCGTATCCTGCCGCCGGTTCCGGTCTCCGCACCCGGAAACGGCGCGACGCCGGTCGGGAAATTGTGGGTCTCCGCAGTGAATATTATATGATACTGCAATCTTTTCCTGTACAGTTGAGACGATTGTCCGGGGTTTCCGGGTATAATGGTGTCCATTTCAAAGCCATGTATTGCACTGGAATTATCGCTGAAAGCGATTACACTGTTACGACTGTTTTCCCTGAGCGGAGCACTCAGGACCTGCATCAGGTTTTCGGGCATCTCCTTTCCATCTATAATGAGTTTGCCCTTGAAAAACCAGTGGCGGGAGTGCTCGCTGTTTGACTGGCCGAGATCAAAGCACTCAACGTTCGTGGGGTTCCTGCCGATGTCGTTTGCAAAAAGGTTGTAATAGTAATCAACGTCCCAGTCATCCAGTCCAAGACCCATCTCCCTGTTTATGCGCCTTAAAGCATCTTTGCCCTCTTCTATAAGGGGGACCGTAAATACCGGCTTTGGGCGAACGCCCGTCTCGAATGTCAGCAGTCTTTCGGGATAATGACATTCCGTCATCCTGTCGTGCACGAGGGGGAGAAAAGAGGCTGTCATCTTTTTTGATGTTTCAGTACCCAGGTCATTGCCGGCGCTCAACTTGTATCTGCGGGACCGTTCGATGCGGCTGATTTTTGTGAGACCGCACGAACGGCAGACGGATACGGCATTTGTAGACCAGGATGTAGTGAAGTTCATCCTTGGGCCGACCTCGACTATCAGGGAAGAAGGTTGCTCTCTGAGAAAAGAATTTTCCGAGTAATTATCCGGTTCAAAAGTTTCGCTTAAAAGCCAGCGGAGTATTCCCAGTTCTTTCCCTGAAAGGTCTTCGGATGATTCGACATAGAAACAGTACTCCGTTTCTATGTCCGTTATATTGCCGGAAACTTCAGTTATGGCATGCGAAAGGAGTTCGTTTTTCTCTGCTTCAGTTATAGCAGGCTTTCTATATCTGTAAATTAAAGGCAATTCATTCTCCTTTAATATGGTTGATGAATTATCCGGCTTAATCGGCAGGGCGTCAGAAAATTACTTCCCGAAGACCCTTTTAAAAATATAATCTATATTTTTCAGATAATGCTTCAGCTCGAAGATATCATTCAATTCCTTTGCCGTGAGATACTTCCTGATTTCCTTGTCTCCGGCCAGGAGTTTCCTGAACTCAATGCCCCGTTCCCAGCTCTTCATTGCATTTCGCTGTACGAGTTTGTATGCCTTTTCACGGGTAATGCCTTTTTCAGTGAGCGCCAGAAGCACCCTTTGTGAGTTATAGAGGCCGTAACTCCGTTTCATGTTTTCCTTCATGCGCCTGGGGTATACGTGCATTCCGGTAATGATGTCCGTTAGTCTGTTCAGCATATAGTCAACGAGTATGCAGCTGTCCGGAATAACAATCCTCTCGACCGATGAGTGGCTGATATCCCTCTCATGCCAGAGCGCTATATTTTCAAAAGATGCCAGAGCATTGCTCCTTACCACACGCGCAAGCCCGGACAGGTTTTCACTGCCTACCGGATTTCTCTTGTGAGGCATTGCAGATGAACCCTTTTGTCCTTTACTGAAAGGCTCTTCGGCTTCGAGTACCTCGGTCCTCTGAAGATGCCTTATCTCTATAGCGATTTTTTCAATAGATGCCGCAATGATGGCCAGTGCAGACATGAATTCCGCATGCCTGTCTCTCTGGACGACCTGTGTTGCAACGGGTTCGGGCAAGAGCCTGAGTTTTTTACATACTTTTGTTTCTATTTCTACGGGGATATTGGAGAATGTGCCTACTGCGCCTGACAGCTTTCCGGTGCTTATGGTCTTTCTTGAGTTTTTCAAACGCTTCAGGTTGCGCTTCATATCCTCGTGCCACAGGGCAAACTTAAGACCGAATGTCATCGGTTCTGCATGGATGCCGTGGCTCCTGCCTATGCAGGGGGTATCCTTGTACTCATATGCCTTTCCCTTCAGGACATGCATTAAATCAGTTATGTCCCTGAGTATTATGTCGGCGGCGTCACGCATCAGGAGTGCCTGGGCCGTATCCACAACATCGGATGATGTAAGCCCCTTGTGAACATAGCGGGAGTCCGGCCCGACATGTTCTGCAACAGATGTGAGGAAGGCTATGACATCATGCTTTACTGTTTTTTCGATCTCCTCTATCCTCTTTACATCGAAGTCGGCTTTTTCTCTGATTGTCGCGAGAGAGCGCCGGGGTATCTTTTTCATTTCCGCCCATGACTCGCATACAGCAATCTCAACCTCAAGCCATTTTCCGTATTTTGCCTCCAATGTCCAGAGTTTTCCCATCTCAGGGCGCGTATAGCGTTCTATCATAAGTATCTCCCTTCCAGTTCTTATAACTATTAAGTGGTTGCTATCATAACATCGTATACCCATTTTTAATATAATGGAATCTCAAAAGATTAATATCAAAAAGTATTGGAAAATCCCCCCTTGCCCCCTTTTCCAAAGTGGGAGATTGCTCTTTCCCCCTCTGGCAAAGGGGGATTAAGGGGGATTTGTCACTCAATCATGTTATGCGTTATCTTTCTCTATGGCCTTCTTTTTCCGTGACTCTCTGTCTTTGATGCTTTCTCAATGGTTCACGATGTTATTATATAAAGCCTTTAAGCCTTATTTTATATATTACCGCAGAGAACACTGAGTACGCAGAAAATAAAGAATTCTTTTTTGCCACCGGCTTTCACAGCCTTTTAAAATATTCCTTTTTTTAACAATGTTCTTATGTTTTCTGTTTTGGCTGAAAATATTCTCTCATCTTTCTGCGGTCTCTGCGACCTGAGCGGTGAATGGGGCTCGTTTCTCATATCCCCTTTGACAGCCTCTCGATCAGAAAGGAAGGTAGTTCTGCTTTTAACATTTTCTGCTGAGTTTTTTCAATATCATACTTCACTCTTACTATTTCTATTGAATCATTCGCAACTGCAATATAGCAGGCCCGCGGATCACCGTCTCTCGGCTGACCGACACTTCCGGCATTTACTATATACCTTGATGCGGAGCACATTGCCGGGTTTTCTCTCCTCAGTTCAATACTGCCTGCAGGGGAACGCTCTGCTATGAACGGCATGTGGCTGTGACCGACAAAACATATCTTCTCATCAAAATATTGAAATCCCTGTTCTATATCTTTAAGAGTGAGCAGGTAGCTCCACTTATCGGGTTCTCTGGGTGAAGAATGAACTGTACAGATATTTTCCCTCTTTAATTTATATATGATTTTCATTGATTTAAGATATTCTATGCAGTCATCGGAAATATTTTTTACTGTCCATAAGATCGCATTGCGGGCATATTCGTTGAAGTAATCCAGACAGGAAGTATCAAATATTGCCTGATCGTGATTACCCAGACAGGGATTTTCACAGCTTTTTTTTAACAGTTTGACGCATTCCTCAGGGTCGGAGCCGTATCCGACTGCGTCTCCAAGAAAAAATATTTTCCGTATATTTTTCTTGCTGATTTCGGAAAGAACCGCAGTGAGCGCTTCGAGATTTGAATGTACATCCGATATGACGGCAAAACGATTCAATTCCCGACCTTTTGATGGTTTTTTGAGATTTTGTCCAGTATGCCGTTAATAAAGGAAGACGATTCAGTAGATGAGTATTTCTTTGCGATTTCTATAGCTTCGTCAATTGAAACAACAGCCGGGATATCATCTCTGAAGAGTATCTCATATGAAGCCAATCTCAATATATTTCTGTCCACAATTGCCATCCTGCCAAGGACCCAGTGCTCGGCAGTCTTTTTTATTGTATCGTCGATGTGCCCGATATTATTTACGGTCCCGGTGAAGATTTCGTTGGCAAACTCTTTGACGGACTTGTCGGCTTTTCTTTCTTTCCAGAATTCATCCAGCAATTCCGCGGTGTTAATGTGTGTAAAATCATATTGAAACAGCAATTGAAGCGCAAAACTTCTTGCCAGTCTTCTTTTCATCTGTTATGTCTCAAAATGAGTGATTTGAGCAGACTCTTATTCCAGTGACTTAACTACGTTCGACATCTCAATAGCCGCCATGGCGGCATCCCATCCCTTGTTCCCGCTCTTGCTCCCCGCCCTTTCGATGGCCTGCTCAATTGTGTCGGATGTGATTATGCCAAAGGATATAGGAACACCGGTTTCGAGTGATACCTGGGCTACACCCTTTGCGGCCTCTGAGGCAACAAGGTCAAAGTGGGGAGTAGCGCCCCTGATGACCGTACCAAGGGCAATGACGGCATTATAACGTTTTGAAGAAGCGGCCTTCTTCGCAATGAGAGGTATCTCAAAGGCTCCGGGGACCTTCACGACATCTATGTCGTCTTCCTTTGTCCCGTGTCTTACGAGTGCATCAGAAGCGCCTTCAACGAGCCTGGATGTTATAAAGTCGTTGAATCGGCTTGCAATGATACAGAATTTAAGGCCCTTTGCTGTTAACTGCCCTTCGAATATTTTCATGTCTACCTCCGTTGTCATTTACCATTGTTTCAGTCTGTGGTTTTGTTTATTACCTGATTTTCATAAAACTTCCGACATAACCTGTTTAGTAGCCGGGCTATACCTTATTGAGAATGTGTCCCATTTTCTTCTTTTTAGTCTTGAGATATACAATATTGGTATCAAGCGGTTTCGTCTCGAGGGGAACCCGATCGACAACTTTCAGACCGTAACCTTCAAGCCCGACAATCTTTTTAGGATTGTTCGTCATCAGTCTGATATTTCTTACCCCGATATTTACCAGTATCTGCGCACCAATCCCATAATTTCTCAGATCAGCTTTGAAACCCAGTTTCAGATTTGCTTCAACCGTATCCAGCCCCTGATCCTGCAGTTCATAAGCCCTGAGTTTGTTGGCAAGGCCTATACCCCTTCCTTCCTGTCTCATATAGAGGATTACACCCTTGCCTTCCTCGTCGATTTTCTTCATTGCCTTATGGAGCTGGTCTCCGCAATCACATCTTTTCGAACCGAAGACATCGCCCGTAAGGCACTCTGAATGTACCCTGACAAGCACTTTGTCCTCAGGCCCTATATCTCCTTTTATAAGTGCAAGATGGATGTGGTCGTCAACAGAATTTTCAAACGCAATAGCCTTGAATATGCCTCCATACTCGGTCGGCAGGGGAACTTCGGCCAGCCTTTTCACAAGCAGCTCTTTCCGCATTCTGTACTCAATCAGGTCCTTGACCGTCACTATTTTCATATTATGCCTGGCAGCAAACTCCATAAGTCTGGGTACTCTTGCCATAGTACCGTCTTCATCCATTATTTCACAGATTACCCCGGCCGGGGTAAGTCCTGCAAGCCTGGCAAGGTCAACAGAACCCTCAGTCTGCCCGGCTCTCTGGAGTACACCGCCGGGCCTGGCCCTGAGGGGAAATATGTGTCCCGGTTTTGAGATGTCTTCGGGCCCCGACCCCGGATTTATTGCCGTTAATATGGTTGTTGCCCTGTCATGAGCCGAAATGCCCGTTGTCACGCCTTTTTTTGCCTCAATGGATATGGTAAAGGCGGTCCCGAATTGCGATGTATTCTCAGTTGTCATCATCCTCAGTTTCAGCAAATCAACCCTTTCAGGCGTGAGGCTGAGGCAGATCAGACCCCTCCCGTACTTCGCCATGAAGTTTATCGCTTCAGGCGTTATCTTCTCTGCAGCAATACAGAGGTCTCCTTCATTTTCCCTGTCTTCGTCATCAACGAGGATTACCATTTCCCCCGCTGCTATATCACTTATTGCTTCTTCTATTGTGTTGAATTTGTACTTTTGCCGCATGATTCTCTCCTCGCATACATGTTTAGAGTCTGTGTATAAAGTAAGTCTCTCTATCTGTCATTCCGGCAATCTTTAAGCCGGAATCTATTCTTTTCAATAAGTTCCGGATGTCCCGAATGCTTTCGGGACATGACGCAAATAAAAAACA
>BDTO01000005.1 GCA_002897855.1 bacterium BMS3Bbin05 | reverse complement strand
CGTCTCCCCCGCAATCCCCAGGTTTACAACATGGTGACGGGGGAATCTCTTCTGCCAGTCATGGAATTCGATCAGGGAATGTCCCAAAAAAATGATATTTTTGCGATTAACTGATCCCATTTGTTTGCTGTCTTTTTTTTATTCAAGTATTATCAATAGTGTCCCAACATTTTTTCAAATAAATCCAACCGGTTAAGATATGAAGCTTTATTTTAAATCATCAAAATCTTTCCTGATCTTTTCAATTCTATTTCTGTACTCATCTCCGTCTCCATACTCCAGGAATTTTCTATAGCGACTATGAATACTGCTGATTTTTCTGGCATGTTTGATTGGACACCAATATTGTTCAGTTCTGGCGGCTATTTCCTGAACATATGCGATCAGGCCGTTGAAGTACCCGCAATATACGCAATTCAGCTTTTCTATCGCATTCAGGTATTTAAGGGCATGGCGATCCATCACTATATAATCGTTTCGTTGCACTTTTGGGATCCTGTACACCGGGAAACATATGAACTGATAAATTGTGACAACTAAATCCAGGAAAACCGCTGCGACCACGCCAAACCATATTACCGGAACTGTTATTATGTTTAACCATGCAGCATTGAGTATATAAGTATAAATCCTGGTAGCAAGGGTTTTATGGTATTCTCTGACCTTTTCTTCGAAAGTGACCTTCTTCCCATGAATTTCATAGAAGAACTCCTCTTCTTTTTTCTGAATTTCCAAAGACAATCTTTTTTCAAGATTTTTTATCTCTTCTATAAGATCCTGTATTTTTTGCATATAGCTCCTTTTAAAATCTGTATTTGTATCACTAAAACATTAACATCTATAGACTAAGTGGTTGCTATCATAACATCGATAACTGATTTCTAATGCTAAGGATTATCATAACATCGATAACTATTCTACGTTTATCTGTTTGTATAAGAAAGCAAAGGAGCAACAATATTATCCTTAATTGGAAAAGGAAAAGGCTTGATAATTTTCTTGTCCTGTTTAACGACGAGTTTTCTTCTATGAGTAAATATCGTAGCAACAACATACTGGCCTTCAAGTTTTCTTCTGATAAAATAGGGGAACCCATTGACCTCGATTCTTCCATGAGAGTCGACCTTCCTGACAAAGGAAATCCTTCCTCTCGAAACAGGCAACTTAAGATGTCCATTAGTCCCAATGTATTTGTCGAGGCTGAACTCTTCAGGCAGATGCCGAAGAGTCTTCCAGAGATGATTCCTGAGCATACCGGGGAATCTTGTACCATGTTCTTTGTCAGTAAGCCCCCTGTGTGGTTTCTCATAATGGTAATAGTCCATGAATCGCTTGCTGGTTCTTCTAAGAGAGAATATTGTTGGGCATTCATGCCTCTGAAGGACTCTCTCCTGCCAGAGGGCATTGAAGCTCTCGACAGAGGCGTTTCTTCCAGGTTCTCCTTGCGGAATGAATACCAGATGTATCCCCAGAAGCAGATGAAGCCTGATAACCTGGGATATACTGTATCGATATCGGCCTCCACCGGAAGCGGCCATTTCATTATCCATCTGGGAGACTTCCGGAATCCCCATATTTCGCCATGTATCAACCAGATGCCTGCACAGGGAGATAGTCTGCTTATTATTAAACTGGCTTGCAAAGACCGTATGACCTGCCACATCCACGGTGTGGAAGGAATAGAATCGTGTAACCCCTCTTGGACCTCTGAGATAGCGAGGGCCAACAAGGTCTGTCTGGTAGAGATCTCCCACCTTCTTTGCCCTGAAATATGGATATGGCTGATTACTGCTGTTTCTTTTTGGCATATCCTTGCCCGTCTTGCCATGTTTAGAGAGTATTCTGGATATGGTGGGGATGGAAGGCATATTCTTAATTCCTCTTTGCTTAAGCTCCCAGTAGATAACCTCTGGACCGATACCACAGAAAGCGGATCGACGAGTCTTATGAACTTCAAGTTCCTCCCTGATAGAGAGTACCCTTTTAACCATACGCCCTGGTGTTCTTCTCCATACCTTCTTTGGTGCACGACTTTGATCCCTGAGACCATCGATTCCCTGCTCTTTATATCGTCTGAGCCATTTGAAAAGCCAGTAATTACTCCTCTGGACCAATCGAATGATTTCATTGAATCCATATCCTTGTTGATACAGTTGTATTGCTTTGCAGCGCTTCTCATATTCTTTTTGATCTTTCATCGCCTCTTTCTCCTTCCAGTTTCTTTTTGGAAGAAGTTTAGGCGATTACATAGATTCGGTTATCGATCTTATGATAATTTTTCAGTTATCGATGTTATGATAATAACCCACTAAGAAAATCTCCGGCAAGTTAAAGATACCTGGATATGGATAGGGAACAGGAGAGCGGCTACTTTCAGCCCTTCTTTTTCTGCGAGTTTCTTTGCCTTTTTGTCATCTAAGCCTACAAGATCGGTTTTTATCTCTTTTGCAAGAGCTATTGCTTCAACTTCACCTATATGAAGGCTCTTACTGTTTTGTCTTATGTAAAACTTATTCTTTATTTCTTCGGCCCTAAAGTGCGCTGGAAGATTGATGCCACGTTTACTTTTTATTTCTTTGTTTACAGAATAAGGAATAAATATTGGTTCATCCGGCTTTTGTGTGGGTAAGTAGCAGGGCAATATAATTCCCCCCCCCTTTGAAAAAGGGGGATGAAGGGGGATTTTCAAGCCTGGCTTTACTGTCCGGAAGGAAAGTTGGTTATAGAACTTGACGGCAGTCGGCATTACTCTGAAGAAGGGATAATAAGAGACATCCGCAGAGACAGGTTTATAGAAAGCCCGGGGTTACGGATTCCAGGGTTTTCCGACAGAGAGATTCTTGAAAACTTGACGGGAGTATTGGAAAAGATATGGAGTTATTTGTGATTTATAAAATCTCCCCTAACCCCTCTTTTCCAAAGAGGGGAACCCACAGGAAAGTCTGAAGAACCGATTTTTTTAATTATAATCGACAACGTGGTAAAAAGTCCTGAATTGTCCCCCCGGTGCAGGAAACCACCCCTCCCAGCCTCCCCTTGCCAAGGGGAGGAGAGAGGAGGGGTCAGGGAGAGATTCTCCGACAGGCTCAGAATTACAGAAAGGGCCTTTAATAGACTTTTTACGAGTCCGTTATACCTGACATCGTCATTTTGAGTTCCGTTTTGCTATAATACATAGCAATTTTACCACTGAATCAATGAGACACAGAGATAAACCTGAATACTTAATAATTTAATCCTTTTGTCTTTTTCCGTGGCTCGGTGTCCTCTGTGGTGTATTTATATTTATTATCCGGAGACTTAATGCGTTATTCACAATTATTCATTCCAACTTTGAGAGAGGCTCCTGCAGATGCAGAGGCGATAAGCCATAAACTTCTTGTAAGGGCCGGATTCGTCAGGCAGCTTGCCTCCGGTCTCTATATCTATCTGCCTATCGGATGGAAAGTGCTGAACAAAATCAACACCATTATACGTGAGGAAATGAATGCCATAGGGGCACAGGAAATATCCATGCCTGTACTTCACCCCGCAGAGATATGGCAGCAGACGGGAAGGTGGAATGAGATCGGGGACGAGATGTTCCGCCTCAGGGACAGGAAAGGAAGCGACATGTGCCTCGGGATGACCCATGAGGAGATCATAACATGGCTTGCATCCAGGGAAATCCGTTCATATAAGGAACTTCCCCAGATATGGTACCAGATACAGACAAAACTCAGGGATGAGGCAAGGCCCAAGAGCGGAATTTTGAGGACCAGGGAGTTCCTCATGAAGGACAGTTACAGCTTTGATACGGACGAAAGGTCTCTGCAGAAAAGTTATAACTTACATATTGAGGCATACAACAGGATATTCGAGAGATGCGGGCTGAAGTTCTACAGGGTCGATTCAGACCCCGGGATGATGGGCGGTGCAATAGCCCACGAGTATATGGCGCCGAGCGAGGCAGGAGAAGACGATGTTGCGCTCTGTGCAAAGTGCGGGTACTCGGCCAATGTCGAGCTTGCAGAAAGTGTTCCCCCGGCCATTGATTCAGTCGACAGGGATTTTGAAGAAATAGAAACGCCCGAAAAGAGGACTGTCGGGGAAGTCTCCGCATTTCTGAAACTATCGCCGGCTCACTTCATAAAGAGCCTTCTCGTAATTTCAGAAAAGGAACCCGTGCTCGCACTTATCCGGGGTGACCAGAAGCTCCATGAAAATAAACTTCAGAAGATTATTGGTAATTTCAGGCATGCATCGAGGGATGAGGCAAAAGAAATTCTTGGAGTTGAAGCCGGTTTTATCGGTCCTATGGGGCACAACGTTAAGACTGTTGCCGATGAAGTCTTGCAGAAGGGCTGTTTCATAAGCGGTGCAAATAAACCGCATTATCATGCAGGGGGGATCAAAGCCGGCAGGGAATTCTCTCCCGGATGGGCAGATATACACGTTGCTCAGGAAGGAGACGGCTGTCCCGGGTGTGGAGAACCTTTGCACATTGAAAAAGTTATCGAAATCGGAAATACATTCAAACTCGGAACAAAGTACTCCATGCCGTTAAGGGCCTTTTACCTCGATGAGAGCGGCAGGGAAAAGCCGGTAGTCATGGGTAGCTATGGAATAGGCCCTGCCAGGGTTGCCGCGGCTGCTGTAGAGCAGAGTCACGATGACAACGGTATCATATGGCCAGAGAGTATTGCGCCTTTCGATGTCATTATTCTTCCGCTAAATGTGAAAGATGAAAAAACCCGGGAAACTGCGGAGCATATACATAACGAACTTATAAGGAAAAATGTTGATGCCTTGCTGGACGACCGTGACGAACGGGCCGGGACCAAGTTCAAGGATGCAGACCTGATCGGCATCCCGCTACAGATCGTTATTGGTGAGCGCAACCTTAAGGAAGGACTGGTTGAAATAAAGAGTCGCTCAACTGGAAAGGCCGAAAAGATTAAAATAGACAAAGCGGTAAAAACGGCTTGTGATAATATCGCCTGATCAATGCTGAATGAAAGTAGCTGCGGATAGATAAAGGTAACCTCCGGCAGACATTAAGATAACCCTATCTCCTCCTTACCGAGGCGGGAATTAAAGGGTGATAATGATCTGTGGAAATCTGTATTAATCTGCGGCTAAACGAGTTATTAATATGACAAAAGAAAAAATGTTAAACTGCGACGATTGCTGTGACTGCTGCAAGTATGTGGCAATCGAGGTAGACAAACCGGCCTGCAAGAAGGATTACTCGGATTTCTTCTGGTATCTGCTGCACGAGGACATCTCCCTCTTTATCGACCACGATAATTCATGGAACATTGAGATAAAAAACCCTTGCGAGGCATTGGACGAAAACAGCAAGATTTGTACGGTATACGAAGATCGTCCCGTCATATGCAGGAAATACAGTCTCGATATCTGCACCACCCACTCAACAGGAGAATACTATAAAGAAAAATTCGATACACAGGATGACCTGAAAAAATATCTTGATAAAAAAAGAATAGATTATAGATTTAAACGTCTTCCCAGGTAATCTGCCATTTCCTATTCCGCCAGCTTTTTCCTTAACAGCTCGTTAACCATATTCGGATTTGCCTTGCCCTTCGTTTCTTTCATGATCTGGCCGACAAAGAATCCCATGAGCTTAACTTCTCCGCCTTTACAGCGTTCGGCCTCATTGGGATTGTTCTCAATAACTTTATCGATGATACTTTCAAGCTCAGACGAATCACTTATCTGAACGAGCCCCTCTTCCTCGACGATCAGGTTTGCATCCTTGCCGGTTCTATACATTTTATTAAAAACGGACTTGGCTATCTTGCCGCTTATGACACTCTTATCAATAAGCGCAAGCATGTCCGCAAGATGTTTTGGAGTAATCCTGCTATCTTCAATCGGGGTTTTATCTTCACCGAGCATCCTCATAAGCTCATTGATCAGCCAGTTAGCCGCGTTCTTCGGATTGGCTCCCAGTTTCACAGCTTCCTCAAGCCACTCCGCAAGCGCCTTTTCATCGGCAAGGAGCGCGGCATCCTGCCCAGGCAGGCCGAGTTCCTCAATAAAACGTTTTTTCTTCTGTTCGGGAAGCTCCGGCATTGTTGTCCTTATCTCCTCAACCCATTTATCATCCACAACAACCGGAACGAGGTCCGGATCAGGAAAGTAACGGTAATCATGCGCCTCTTCTTTGAACCTCATCGAGTGCGTAACACCCGCATCCGAATCAAAGAGACGTGTCTCCTGTACAATACGGCCACCATCTTTAAGAATGCCGACCTGGCGCTTTATTTCATACTCAAGTGCCTTCTCGACAAACCTGAAGGAGTTGATGTTCTTTATTTCCGTCTTAACACCCAGTTCTTCCAAACCCGCCGATCTTACAGACACATTGGCATCGCAACGCAATGAACCCTCTTCAAGATTCCCGTCGCAGACCCCCAGATACCTGACAATGCTCCTCAGCATCTTCATAAACTCGCACGCCTCGGCAGGGGTGCGGATATCCGGCTCTGTCACTATCTCCATCAGAGGCACGCCGGTCCTGTTAAGGTCCACAAAACTGTAACCGACCTCTGCACCGTGAATATTCTTGCCGGCATCTTCCTCCATGTGTATCCTCGTGATACCGACTCTCCTCCCGACGCCGTCAACGCTGATATCTACATATCCGTGCTCACATATGGGAAGTTCATACTGGCTTATCTGGTACCCCTTGGGGAGGTCGGGGTAGAAATAATTCTTCCTCGCAAAAATGCTGTATGGAGCGATGTCACACTTCAGCGCAAGACCGGTCTTTATGGCAAACTCCACCACTCTCTTATTCAGAACCGGCAGGACACCGGGCATCCCGGTGCACACGGGACATGTCTGGGTATTGGGTTCTGAGCCGAACTTCGTAGAACAACCGCAGAATATCTTTGTACCGGTCAAAAGCTGTGCGTGTATCTCAAGCCCTATTACAGGTTCATAATTCATAACAGGGGCCTCCTCTTATGCCACTCCGTGGACTGCTCATATGCATAAGCTACCTTCAATATACTCTCTTCATCAAAATGCCTTCCTGTAATCTGGAGGCCTACCGGAAGGCCTTCCGAACTGAATCCGCATGGAACGGATATAGCGGGAACCCCTGCAAGATTTGCCGATATTGTTAAAATATCGCTCAGATACATCTGAAGAGGGTCTGAAATCATCTCCCCGATTTTAAATGCAGTTGTAGGAGACGTCGGTGTCGCAATAATATCCACTTCTTCAAATGCCTTCTCAAAATCCCGCCTGATCAAGGTCCTCACCTGCTGTGCTTTCCTGTAATAGGCATCGTAATAACCGGACGAAAGGGCAAAAGTACCGAGCATTATTCTCCTCTTTACTTCCTGCCCGAACCCCTCAGACCTCGTTTTCATGTACATATCAAGGAGGTCATTACCTTCAACCCTCAGACCATACTTCACGCCGTCGTAACGGGCCAGGTTCGATGAGGCCTCCGACGTGGCAATAACATAATACGTCGCAACCGCATATCCGGTATGGGGAAGGGATATATCAACGACATCGGCGCCGAGTCTTTCAAGTTGTGATATCGCATTCTTTACCGGTATCGCCACTTCACTGTCTATGCCTTCGATAAAGTACTCCCCGGGCACTCCGACTTTTAATCCCCTTATATCACTGCCCAGCACAGAGGTGAAGTCGGGCACATCCATATTAAGGCTCGTGGAATCACACCCGTCATGACCTGAAATCACATTCAAAAGGACCGCCGCATCACGGACATTTTTGGTCAGCGGGCCGATCTGGTCAAGTGATGAGGCAAAGGCAACCAGGCCATACCGCGAAACCCTGCCATAGGTCGGCTTCATTCCGACAACGCCGCAGAATGAGGCCGGCTGTCTTATAGAACCGCCCGTATCGGAACCGAGCGCCGCAATACACTCGTCCGCGGCTACGGCGGCCGCAGATCCGCCACTGCTGCCGCCCGGCACCCTTTCCGTTACCCATGGATTCTTCGTGGTAAAAAACCCCGAATTCTCGGTTGACGAGCCCATTGCAAACTCATCGAGGTTTGTCTTGCCTATGAGTACATATCCCTCGTTCAGAAGTCTCCCGGTAACAGTACTCTCATATGGGGGTATAAAATTTTCCAGTATCCTGCTGCTGCAGGTCGTCCTTACACCCTTCGTGCATATATTGTCCTTTACGGCTATTGGAATTCCGCTCAGGCCCCCCTCGCCTGCGGCTATATCTCCCGCCCTTGCCAATGCCTTTTCTCCATCGACAGTGACAAACGCACTTATTTTATCGTCAACGGATTCTATCCTCCCGAGTACCGCCTTCGTAAGCTCAACAGGGGATATCTCCCTTTTTTTAAGCAATTCAAGCGCCCCGGAAATTGTAAGACCGAAAAGTTCCAAGCTAATCCTCCAGACTATAGTGGTAGTAAGTATTCTATGATATAAAACCGGTAATCAGCGTCAACCACGGAGATAAATTTTAACACTCCGTGCCCCGGCATTGCAACAAACACACGCTAAAGACGCATTGCCCTCATAACCTCTACAATAACCGAATTAGATAGCAAAAAACCCTTTTCAGTCAAGTGTAATCTCTTATTATCGATTTTCACCAAGCCGCCCTGGAGGTGTTTATCAAGCTTGACGATAAAAGCATCTTCATCGATTCGGCCACCTGTATTCTCACGGACAATGCCGGGCATACCGGCCAGACCGATGCCCTCCGCCGTCCTGAGTCCGAGGAGAATTGTTTCTCTTATTACATCTTCAGGTGACGGACTAAACACACTTTCAACCGGCGTCTCATTATCCTGAAGCATTTCACAATACTTTAAAATATCAGATACATTACCAAACCTCTTACCCCCGATAAGTGAGTGGGCGGAAGGTCCTAACCCGATATACTCGCCCCTCCGCCAATAATTAATATTATGCAGCGACTCATATCCCGGCATTGAATAGTTGGAAATCTCGTAATGCCTGTATCCTTCACCGGTTAATTTACGTGAAGTAATTTCATACATTTCAAGGATAGACTCTTCATCCGGCATCCTTAGCCCGCCGCTTTCGAGTTCATACCAGAGAGGGGTTCCCCTCTCTGGCGTCAGCTCATATGCAGAGATATGCGGAGGGGAAAAAGAGAGAACCCTGTTAAGTGTTTTCTCCCAGTCATTCCGGTTCTGCCCGGGAATCGCACAGATTAGGTCAACAGAGAAACTGTTAAAGTTTTCTCTTATGATATCGATTGTCTTTTCAGCCTGTCCGGCGGTATGAGCCCTGCCCAGGAGGGAAAGAAATGAATCATTGAGCGACTGGATACCAATGCTTATCCTGTTGACACCCCACTTCCCGAGTATCTCTATTTTTTCAGGTGTTATTGTTGCAGGATTAATTTCAATGGTATATTCGTAACCATTTCCATTATACCCCCCTTTAATTCCCCCCTTACCAAGGGGGGATACAGGGGGGTGCCCCTTACCAAGGGGGGATACAGGGGGGTGCCCCTTACCAAGGGGGGATACAGGGGGGTGCCCCTTACCAAGGGGGGATGCAGGGAGGTACCCCTTTTCATGAAGAACAGACACCGGAGGCAATTGAGCAAGCTGTATATTTCCCGCAATAATCTTAAGCAATTTTTCGAGCTTGTCCCCGCTCAGTACCGAAGGGGTTCCGCCGCCGATGTAAACCGTTCTCAAGTCCCGCAAGTGCTCACTGTACAGAGAGAACTCTTTTTCAAGGGCATTCAGGTACATGTCGACAAGAACACTGTTGGATTCTACTGAATAGAAATCACAGTACCTGCATTTCCTCAGGCAGAACGGGACATGTATGTAAAGGCTCTTCATCAATGGATTATCTCAACCCGGATAATTAAAACCCGTCAAAACCTGAATGATGAATCGATGACAGCTCCATTCTGATCAAATATTACATCTGCAACAAAGTGCCTGCCCGGGATATAGGCATATGAGAGTTCCCGCCACTCCACCAGCGTGTACTTTTCCTTTGTGAAAACCGATGGATACGGAAAACGGGCAAAATATAAAAAATTCCTGACTACCCTGGTCTCCCTGGAACGGACAATGAGAGGGTCATCATCCGAATAGACAAGGTTATCATGCAGGTACACCCTCTGAGTAAACAGATCTACCATGCCGGTCTGTATTTTATCTGATGTCCGGGCAACGTACCACCACCTTAGAAAATCATTCGGCAAAGGGGCCAGATAAACCTCTTCGGACTCGATTCTGTCTTTCAGGAAAGACTCTGCAACACCTTTTAATACATATTTACCCGCCACATATCCTGAAATACAAAGAAAGGCTATCAACGATATTAAAATGGGCTTTTTCCTGAATACCTTTGTTGCAATAACGGCTGTGATAAGTGTAAGCGTAACGTACGGTTCGATGATAAATGTAAGCCCGAGAGAGTACTGGTGCCAGTCGAATGGAGACAGGACTCTCGTTCCATACTGGTTTGTCAGGTCCATAAGAATATGAATACTGTATCCAATAAATGAAAACAGAAAGAAATGGAAAAAACCGGAACCATAAATAATCCTGAAGACAAGAGAAAGCAACAACGGCACCAGAATAACCGCCAGTATTCCGTGAGTAATCCCCCTGTGGTATCTGAGAAATACATCCAGCCCCGGGATCCTTGTAACATAATCGATATCCGGCAGTACAGAAGAGATGACCAGTATCCAGAAAAATGCCCGCCGTTTCGGAGCAAAATTGGAAAGTGTGATACCTGTAAGTGTATGCGTTACCGGATCCATATCTACATTTTAACAGATGTGTCAGGCTTCCCTCCGCCTGATTGTCAGATACCCTGAAATAATTATTAATATACCGCCGAGAATTGTCTTTGCACCGGGTAATTCATTGAGGAATATAATACTCAGGGTTATGGCTCCGACAGGTTCAAGATATCCGAGTATGGCCGTACTGTTCGCATTGACATCTTTCAGCCCCCTGTAATATAGAAAAGGCGCTACAGTGGAATGCATGATACCCATAACGATAAATAACCATATCTTTTCAACAGGGAATGTCCTCACGAAAGGCAGGAGCATGACAACGATGAAGCTGTTCTGGACAAATACGAGGTTGTATGGATTGAATCTCTGCGTCAGGACGCGCGCAAGTACTATCAATACAGCATATGCGACACCGGATATCAGGCCCGAGATAATGCCGATAAGATCATCCGTCATATGTATTCCTGCTGTAAATACACCTCTTATACAATGAATCATCGTCGAGCCGCCGAGCATTACCCACAGCCCCGCCGACGCAAGCACAATGGAAACAACAACTGTTCGCGTTATCCGCTCACCGAGGAACATTACGGCGAGAAAGACTACAACAACGGGTGCGATATAATGGGTCAATACCGCATTTGCTATCGTCGTCCTTGAGTAGGCAAACAGGAAAGTAAATGTATTTAACAACAGGCAGGCACTGAGGAGAAACACGAAATGTAATTTTTTAAAAGGTGGAAATGACCGCCTGTAACTCTTCCGGCCAAACATGACACTCTGTACCATTAGAGAAAAAAGGGTCGAATAAAATATCAGGATATGCACCGGGACGGCGGCAAATCTTACCATAAGTCCCAGTGAACTCCATATAAGGATAGCAGCTACAATATAAAAATAAGGCATCAGGGCAGATCTATTCCCTTCAGCTGATCCAGAACCCTCTGCCTTATGACAGACGCCGAATCCCTCTCGATTATAATATTTCCGGAATCATATACAGGGATCAGCACATCTTCAAAAGCCCCCCCGCACTCACACACGGGAGTCTCGTCACGATTCGGGATAATCTTTCGCAGGCTGCATGATTTACACCTCAAGACCCTCTTGCTGCCGGACCACTTGCTCCTCTTTGCAACAGGTTTTCCTTCGACCTCCATGATATCCATGGCATAATCTATCACCTGTGCATTGCTGATGGATGTACCTATTCCGTATGCATCGGTAACCGGGTTCAGGAGCGGTACGTCTTTCTCCTTTATACCTCCGCTTACAAACAGCTTAATCTTGTTAAACCCCCTGAGATCAAGCTCCCACCTCACCTCTTCGAGAATCCTGAAAAAATTGCCCCTCCGTGTAGACGGAGTGTCAAGTCTCACGGCAAAAAGCCTGTCTCCAAGGGCTTCGGCCACATTAAGGGCCTCGAATTTTTCGTCAAGAAAGGTATCTATGAGCGCTACGCGTTTAAACTTCGGTTCCAGCACCTCATCATATGCCTTCATGGCCTCAACTGTCGAACCCATACAAATAATCAGGGAGTGCGGCATTGTACCCATCGGATCCTCTCCTATAATCTCACCGCTCCTGATAACTGCAACGCCATCACATCCCCCGATATATGCGTTTCTTTCTATCATCGGGGCAAGAATGGGATGCATCCTGCGCGCACCGAAACTGATAACAGGCCTTTCTCCCGCGAGAATTCTGAATCGTGCTGCCTTGGTAGCAACACCCGATGCCTGGCACATCAGGCCCAACAATGCAGTTTCGAATACCGCAAAATCCTGGTAACGCCCCTCTACCTCCATCACAGGCTCATAGGGATGGAATATTGTCCCCTCCTTCATAGCCCTCACCTTAACCGGAAGCCTCTCCGCCAGGTAAAGTATCTCCTCCAGTCCGGCGAAAACCGCCCAGTCCCAGCCGCCGGGCAGGGATTTTGCGATAAACTCCGCCTTAACCTGAGGATTTACACCTTTTGCCTTTAATATACGAAGAGATCTCTCGAAATAGACATCCGTGATCTTTCCGTTTAGAATGTCTTCAGGGTCCGCCGCGTGAAACATATATCCTCCCTATAATAAAAAAATGGTTCTTCAGACTTTCCTGTGGGTTCCCCTCTTTGGAAAAGAGGGGTTAGGGGAGATTTTATAAATCACAAATAACTCCATATCTTTTCCAATACTCCCGTCAAGTTTTCAGGAATCTCTCTGTCGGAAAACCCTGGAATCCGTAACCCCGGGCTTTCTATAAACCTGTCTCTGCGGATGTCTCTTATTATCCCTTCTTCAGAGTAATGCCGACTGCCGTCAAGTTCTATAACCAACTT
>BDTO01000004.1 GCA_002897855.1 bacterium BMS3Bbin05 | reverse complement strand
CCTTCAATGAGACCTTCCTGATGCTCATAGAAACGCCTCTCTACATCGTTGGTTACACCAGTATAATAACTGCCATGGTTCGACAAGCTCACCATGACAAGCTCACCATGACAAGCTCACCATGACAGGCTCACCATGACAGGCTCACCATGACAGGCTCACCATGACAGGCTCACCATGACAGGCTCACCATGACAGGCTCACATTTACCCACTTGAAATGAGAAAGAACCAATATTAATATTTTTGTTTAACCTGAAAACCGGAAGTCAGCTCTAACAGAAGGCCGGTTTTTCCCAGATGTATGGAAGTGGTAATCTTATTATTCAGGCGGGGCTTTTGCCCCGCCTGAATAAAATCTTCTTTTCCCCGGCTATATTTACTTCTTGAGCGTCTGATAAGTTTCGTTGGGTGATGGTGGGTTCTGGCCATGACAGTCCGAGCAGTTGTTCTGGGATGTAATGCCGTTTGCTGCGAGATTGAACAGCAGTTGGTGTTTCGGACTATACTTGCCGTTTGCGGCATACTCGTTCAGCATTCCGACGGCCTCCATTGCAATGTTTGCCGCAAGACGTGCACATCGTTCAGACCTTTCATTGGAAAGAAAAGCGACACCTTCCGAGCGCATCCACTTTCCGACGGATATATGGCAAACAGGCGTGCCTGCCATGGTCATGTTATGTATCTTGGCCTTCAGTATCTTGGCAGGTGTAAAGCTCGGTAATTCGGTATAGGAGTAATAGAATGCGAGATCGTTGATCATACTCTCTGCAGTATCAGTATCTCTTGTTGAAAGGCCTATTATAACAGCCGCTCCCGACAGGGTGCCGCATAATGCCCCCCATCCGGCCAGCCCGCCATGAAACGCCCGGTATGCGTCGATCGGGAATCCTTTCCATGCACCTCCAACCTTCTTTTTCAGTGGCGCAACAAAGCCTGCTATAACAGAGGATGCACACCACCGCTTGAAGTAATTTTCATAGGATATCTGGCCTACTTCGCGAGGATTGAGTTTTTTGTACTTAAAATCACTCGCATAGCTGTAAGCTTCCGCCTCGGTAACTTTACCGATCCCTCCCATGGAAAGGATAGCTGCTCCTGCTGCAATTTTTCCTGCTCCTGTGATGATGTCCCTCCTTGAAAGTCCTTTCTCTTTTTTCTCAATTTCAATTGTCATTGAGTTTGTTCCTCCTATTCCTGGTTTTGTGATAATTTTCTGCCATACAAGTGGCAGATTTAGCGTCTGATTACCTCCCCAGAAATATTTAAAAAGCTCCGCCCCGGAGTGTATTTCCGAGGCGGAGAGTAAAAAACGGGAAGAAAGCGTCCTTAAAGGACCTTTCAAATGAGGGCTGAAATCGCCCTCATACGTCTTTATACGGCAGTATTACCTGCCGTAGCCTCGGTAAAATTATGAATTCCGGATTCTGGGAGGATGCTCCAAGCGGTATGCTATTATATAAGTGCTGAGACATTCAGGGACATGGTCCATAAACTCTATACCGTTATCAGGATTTACCGGAGCCGTTACGGGGCAAATATAGGCAGTGTGGGAATTAGACGGTATTGAATTACCCTGTGTGCTGCACACATCGATACTAACGATAAAGGTTCCATCTTTTGCAGGTGATAGAGTTATGGATAAAGGAATAGACAGAGAAGTTATGAGTAAGAAGACAAGAAGTATTGCCTTTACTTTCATAATCTTTATTATAACTAAACATAAATATATGTCAACCTATAATTATAATTATTAAAACATCTATGTATTATTTTTCTTGAATACTTGTTTTTTTGTCGTGGTATCGGTCTGCTTTCTTAAGATTTGGCTCTTCAGGAAATAGTGCGGAAGAATAAATAATACAGAATAACCCGCAGACAGGCCTGCAAGCTCTGTGGTTATATTATCCACAGAAATACCGGAAGAGCCATAATTTTGTCATAAACAGGAGCCGGAATACGGCACCCGGAACTTATTGAAAAGACTGGATTTCCCGATTCCCGAAAATACCGGGACAGGCCCCGAAAATGTCGGGACAGGGAAGTCGGGGAATGACAGATAGAGAGACTGACTTTATGGCCAGACTCTAACTCATCGCAAACACCCAGTCTCTAATCCCTGCTTGAAATTGCTTCTTCAGTCAGTCTCCGGGCGGTTTTGAATATCTTCTCCTTTCCTTCAGGAGTCCTTGACTCAATATAGAAGCGAACCTTAGGTTCCGTCCCCGAGGGCCTTATCATAAGCCATGACCCGTCCTCAAGCACGACCTTTATACCGTCGACTGTAATAACGTTACTTATCTTCATGGTTTTCGAGTTTATCTGTATGGAACCGCCTTTAGGATATCTTTCCTGAATAACCGACAGCTTGTGTTTTAGTGGAGCGCCTACCAGGGAACGATCCACTTCTATTCCGGAACGGTCGGGATAATAGTATCCATATTCATCAAGAAGTTCGTTCAGGTATTCGCTGAGGTTCTTGCCGGTAGTTGCGACCATTTCAATGGCAAGCAGAAGGCCGAACAATGCGTCTTTTTCGAGCGTATGATTATAACCTGAAATGCCGTCCGATTCCTCAAATGCTATAATCGCCTTTTCGGATGAACCTGGCAGCAGAAATGGGCGGAAGTTCTTGAAGCCGACTTTTGTCTCCCTGACAGGTATTTTATGTTTATCCGCTATTGCATTTACGAAATTGCTTGTACCGACCGATTTTGCGGTAATGCCCTTAATTCCTTTATAAACATGCAGAAAATGGAGCGCCATGGCGCCGAAGTAATTCATCGGTATCTGCATGTGCTGGTCTGCAAACCTGATCCTGTCTCCATCGGGGTCCATAATAACGCCCAGCCTGTATTTGGCTGAACTTTCATTAATGGCCCTTTCCACTCCTTTCATGTTGTCTGCCGAAGGCTCCGGAGCCACTCCTCCAAACAGATAGTCGTCACTGGTCCTTAACAATTTTAGCTTGTCCATGCTTTGGTCCAGAAGCCGGGCAGGCCTTCCGCGGGTAGAGCCGTGAACATGGTCGACGATAATAGTGCAGTCGCTTTCTCTTGCAAAGTTGCGTATCAAATCAAGGTTAATCGTTCCCCGTTGCCGAATATATGACAGGTATATTTCTGTAGTGTCGATTTTTTCATATTCCCTCGCCTCTATGCTATGCAACTGGAGAGCTCTTCCCCCTTCCATCAGCCTGTTTGCCTCGGACTGTATCAGATTTGTAATCTCCGGGCCGGCCGGTCCGCCGTCCGATGGATTGAATTTAAGTCCCGAATAGTTTGACGGATTATGGGATGGAGTCAGATTTATTCCGCAGGAAGCCTTCAGCATCTCGATCGAAGCGGATATCTCCGGTGTTGATGTCTCACCGGCATAGTAAACTTTTATCTTTTCCGAAGCAAGAATTTCCATAACTTCTTTCGCAAAATCAGGGCCTAAAAACCGGTTGTCATGTCCGACAATGATCCCTCGGCTTTTTACATCATCGAAATCCTTTATCCCAAGGGCCTTTTTAACTGCAGTATCTTCGCTTTTTAACGTATTGATGATGGCCCGGGCGACGATTCTTACATTGTGAAAGGTAAAATCGGTTCCGATCTCTCCGCGCCATCCCGATGTGCCGAAGGATACGTTAGCGGGTTTGCTGTTGGTTCTTGCGAATCGTTCAATTTCCGGTAGCATGTTCCGGCCATCTTCCGGTTTTGCTTTTATCGCTTGCCAGCATTCTGATGCATTTCTAAATTTTCCCTCCATTTGGCCTCCTTTCAAAAGAACTTTTTCTACAGAGATAACAGAGAGTAAAACCCGGACAAAAACAGCCACGGACTCTCACGGACTAAAAACTTCAATTAGCCGCAGATATCCGCAGATTAGCACGGATTTTCATGACTTTTAAGCTATCTGTGTTTCTCCGTGTAAGTCTGCTGCTGAAAAATCCTTTTTTTTGCCACAGACTTTCACAGACTTTTTTAAAGACGCTTTCTTTTTTTAAAACCATAATAGCCTTTTATTTCTTTCTTTTAGTCCGTGTCCGTCTGTGTCTGAATAATTTATTTTCTCTGTCAACTGTGGTCCAATATATTGATTTTACCAGATCATTACTGTTTCGTATATATGCTGTGATATAATTCAGTCATAATGAAAGTATGTGAGATATTTGCGTCTATTCAGGGAGAATCATCTTTTGCGGGTTATCCCTGCGTTTTTGTCAGGCTGACCGGATGCAATCTCAGATGCTCATATTGCGATACTGCATATGCATATAATGAAGGGACGGATATTGAACTCTCTGAAATACTGGAAAAAGTTAAGCCCTATGGAATCAAACTTATTGAGGTAACGGGCGGGGAGCCACTGCTCCAGAAAGAGAGTTATGGTCTTATCGAGCGACTTCTTGAAGAGGGGTTCCAGGTTTTGCTCGAAACAAACGGATCGATTAGTGTAGAGAATGTCGATCAGCGCGTGTCCGTAATTTTAGATATTAAGACACCCTCGAGTAGCATGAGTAACAGGATGTTTATGAAAAACCTTGACCTGGTATCAAAAAAGGATGACGTGAAATTTGTCCTGGGCAGTAGAGAGGATTATGAATGGGTAAAAGATGTTATGGAGAAACATGGATTTTCGGAAAGAACTAATATACTGCTTTCACCTGTCTTTGGAAGTCTTGATCCAGCCATGCTGGCCCGGTGGATGGTTAAAGACGGAATTCAGGCACGGCTCAACCTCCAACTTCACAGATATATATTTGGAAGTAACAGGAGAGGGGTATGAAGTTTCTTTAAATGGATAGCGAGCGGATGTGAGCACATCCGCTCGCTATCCATTTAACCTTTGTTCTGTCTGTCCGTAATCTTTATCTGGTCCGGAGATGTGACTATAATCCGGGGTCTTCCCTTATGAAGTAAAACTGTTCCGGACACGTCGACTGTTTTGTTCAAAAATATTTCTGACGGGTTTTCCGGAAACTGGAGTGCATCTTTTCTGAATATAACTGTTGTAAAGTTTTTGTTGCCCTTATAGTTATTTTCACTGTTTAGAAAAATCATGTTGCCGATGTCTTTTGACTTTCTGACAAAGAAACGGACTGTAATGCTTTTTCCGATATATTTTTTTGACCTTTCCGGACATACAGTGCCGTCACGGCCACATGTCAAAGAGATCTGTTCTTCCTTATGTTTCTGCCTGATCCATTTCTTTCTTGCATTGCTGTTCCAGAGCCCCCAGCGGTTTTTTCCGGCTTCTCTTTCAAGTCGTCTGAATTTATCCATGTATTGAAAGGGCTGGTAAATGTAAACAAAGGCATATCCTTTTTCGATCATTTCCGCATTGATAAATTTCTGGCCAAGCCATACATACCTTAAATATCTGCCATATTTGTCTTTATTAATTGATTTGTCCCTGTCCATTTTGAGACAGACTTTTTTATTATCAATAAGTGCTTTTAATTTATTGGCAGCCTCTTTTCCAAACCACTGCACGTCCCTTCTGGGGTCGCTTGTCTCCGGAGTATCAATGCCCAGCAGCCGTACTCTTTTGCCTCTGTCGGACTCAAATGTATCTCCATCTATAACGTGTCCGGCAATAACATAATTGCACGGGGCAGAATAGGCAAACGTTGTATATAATAAACATAAAGTAATACTGAGACAAATCATGAAAATGATGCGGCGGTTTATCACCTGAAATGTTCCCCCCGTTATTGAGTAAATGGGATAATGGTTCTATATATTATATAATAATCTTTCTGGTATAATTCTAATTGTTCCTGAATGAGAAAAGGAGAAATAAAATGTTCAGAAAGATAAGCAGCGCATTTTCGGCCGGAGCGCTTGGGGGCCTTGCAAACAGTCTTGCGGTATGGTTTTTTGGGGTTGCGGGTATTAGTGCCGCATTCGGGGTGACGCTTACCCCCCGCCTTACACCGCCATGGCTTTATCCGAGAATAATCTGGGGAGGATTATGGGGTTTTCTTTTCCTGATCCCGGTCATGAGGGGGTCTATACTTGTCAGGGGTTTTATTTACAGCCTGGGGCCGACATTTGTGATGTTGTTTATAATCCTGCCAAAGATGGGGAAGGGCGTATACGGCCTGTCCCTCGGTACTCTCATGCCGGTCTTAGTGGTAATTTTCAGTTTTATCTGGGGTATTGCCGCCGCCTTCTGGTTCCGGAACAGCGGAGAATAGGAGAGAAGGTGTGAAAGAGTAAAATGCGAAAAAGAAAAATTCAAAGTATCTGAATTCCTCTATTTTGAAATTTACATTTTACACTTTGAGTTTACCACTCGCCAACAACCGATAATCAACAACTGCCTTTAGTTAGAGTCTGTCCATAAAGTCAGTCTCTCTATCTGTCATTCCGGCAGTCCTTAAGCCGGAATCTATTCGTTTCAATAAGTTCCGGATGTCCCGAATGTTTTCGGAGCATGACAAAAATAAAAAATGGCAATTTATGGACAGACTCTATTTATGCATTGCCATGATGTCCGGTAAATTCGGAGGACTCCATGTTATCGAATCCTAAATCGGTTTTGTTGGAATGCATGACATCATCAAGCATCCTGTTGAATGTCAGGATGATTTCATTTGTCGGTTTGTTTGTTGCCTTTGCTATATCTTCAAAACTCTTTCCCTGTGAGTAGTGCATATCCGCAATAGTTATCTTCAGAAAGTCATCCTTTACGATGCTTCTTAATTCTTCATCCTTTACATCGATTGATTTGCATGCTTCCTCAAAACCCATTCCATTTTTAATATTCCCCCTGATTTCTTCTATTGCTTTGTCGTAAATCTGTCCTTCTTTTTCACTGAATTCCTTGTATCTGTTTTTTGACATAACTGGCTCCTTTTGATGTATTTATTATTAATTTTACCAGATTGCAGGCAAATAATTCCGGTTCATCCGGCTTTTGTGTGGGTAAGTAGCAGGGCAATATAATTCCCCCCCCTTTGAAAAAGGGGGATGAAGGGGGATTTTCAAGCCTGGCTTTACTGTCCGGAAGGAAAGTTGGTTATAGAACTTGACGGCAGTCGGCATTACTCTGAAGAAGGGATAATAAGAGACATCCGCAGAGACAGGTTTATAGAAAGCCCGGGGTTACGGATTCCAGGGTTTTCCGACAGAGAAATTTTTGAAAACTTGACGGGAGTATTGGAAAAGATATGAAGTTATTTGTGATTTATAAAATCTCCCCTAACCCCTCTTTTTCAAAGAGGGGAACCCACAGGAAAGTCTGAAGAACCATAATTCCCGGCGATAAATAATCCAGAATGAGGGTGTGGCAATTGCGCTTTGGCCGAGATGACGGGTATACCGGGATGGCAAGGGGAATGATGGATGCCACAAAGCAGGATATTTTGATACTCCGTCTTATGCTGTCAATGAACCGCCTGTTGACTGGATTATCCCCTGTTTCGGAATTTTGTGTTATGGCGATTAAATGTCAAATAATTAAGGAAGACCGGAGAATGTCCTTACTCCTCTCTGTTCTTGTTCATTATCCAGCTGTTGCGATCTTATCACAAAAGTTTGAATAAAACATGAACGGATCAACAGTGGACTTCATAAATGCTTCATAATTAGTTGATATAATGATTGTACAAGGCACTTGCGAGGTGTGCAATGTGGAAGAGATTGGCGTTATAAAAAGTGTAGATGGCATCATGGCAAAGGTGATTGTCAGAAAGACAATGGCCTGTGATCACTGCGTCAAAGGCGAATGCGATATGGAAGGCAGGAACTTTGAGACCGAGGCTATTAATGCTGTCCATGCAAAGGTCGGCCAGACCGTTAAAATTGTTATGAAGGCCCAGACATATATCAAAGGGGCTATCGTTCTGTACATCCTCCCTGTCTTTTCGCTTATCATCGGTGCCATCCTCGGGCAGTTGTTGTTACCTGCGTATTTCACCGGAATAAATACCGAGACCCTTGCAGTTGTGGGCGCTTTCTTTCTTTTTTTCCTGTCGCTCGTCCTCGTCAAGTTCCTGTCCGGCAGGATGGAGAAGAACACGGAATACAAGTCCGTAGTTGAAAAGATTCTTGAGAATGAAAATGCAAATCCGGTCCCTTTTTCATAGTGATGTTCAAACAAATTATCTCCTGCCGATGGAAGACCAGCTTTATGCATGGCAAGCCGCTAACCGAAAGATGCGCTGGGGTATCGGCAAAAAGGAGTTTAACGAAATCGATGAACCACCGCAGTTGACAAAGGACGACCATGATCATGGATATACCTCTGTTTGTATCTTCTATGGATTCGGTGATAACGGTTCAGGTCATGCCGATTCTGTCTTCTCCGGGAAACTTGCCTGGGATTATGCGTGCAGAACAAGAAAAAAAAGGGTATGGCAAAGCCCGTATATTAACTTTGATAAATCGGATGCGTTTCGTCTCCGGCCATCTGCTCCGCCACAGCCCCGCGGTTTTTATTTCGCAAAGATACAAACGGGAGAGCGGTTTCTAACAATGCCTGTATCCCGGGCGCGAAAACTTTTTAACGCTATTACGGGATTTGGTCCGGAAGGTTTGCAATTACTATGCATTACCCATCCCCATTTTCCTGATTTGATGAGCGTGAGGAGGATCCCATTTATGGTACTCTCTGACTATGATGTGGCCCCTTATGGTTTCCATGACTTCTTCGATGTTCCGCAGATTTTCTCAAGCAACGGGATTCTCGGGCTTGGCATAGGGCATGTCGATCAGAATTATCAGGGCTTTGGAATACCAACTATCCGGCTTTAAATGGATAGCGAGTGTATACCCCGTAGTCTTATCACGGGGTAGAGAGAGCAAATATAATAATGCAAACTTCCCTGCATTAGATTACCGGTGGCCTGCCTGTGCGTGCCGCACGCAGACAGGCGGAGCCACAGAAAAGATCAATTCATGATTACCGGGAACATGAGGATTTACATCTAAAGACATCTCGAAGATTTTCGCAGGAAATCCGTGTATGCGAAGAACAGAGGCTGCCGTCAATCCGGCTGATCAGGCAGCTTTCCTTCGGTGCTGACATTTATGCCTCATTTATTTCTCATGTTCAAAATGAACTGCCGGGCGGCCATGGCGGCCTTTGCCCCCTCACCCGATGCGATAATAATCCTCTTGCCGAAGGCGTTGGTCACATCGCCCGCGGCGAATATGCCGGGGTGTGAGGTGGAACAATCAGGCTTAATGACGATCTCGCCACGGTCGTTGAGATCGGCAAGGTTGGAGACCAGTGATGAATTTGTCTGCAGACCGATGGCGATGAAGACACCCTTCACCGGTATTTCCCGGCTCTCTTCCGAGGCCAATTTTCTGACGGCGATGTAAGAGAGGCTCTTGTCACCCCTGAATTCTTCTGTCTTGTACTCTTCGTAGATGCGGAGATTTTTAAACTTCTTTAGCCGTTCAATAACTATGGGATCTGCTTTAAGCACGGAATCAGAGATTAGATGGATGTTTTTTGCTACTGTGTGGAGATTTTCCACGATCTGGAGTGCCGAGTTTCCACCGCCGATGACCGCCGCGTCTTCCCCCTGCACAAAGGAAAGGTCCTGGATGTTCCCGTAGAAGACCCCCCGCCGCTGGAATTCCTCCTCGCCGGGGACCTTGAGCCGCCGCCTTGTCATCCCCGTAGCAATGATGAGCGTTTTTGATGAATATTTCCTGAGATCAGATGTTGTGACAGCAAACTCTTCTTTCACCGGTTCGATCTTTTCAACAGAGTCCATCAGATGGTCAATGTAGTGTGAATGTATGAGTTGATCCTGGAACTTTTCAATAAGTTCAGTGCCGGTAATAAAATCATATCCCATGTAATTTTCTATCTTTGTGCTGTCAACTGCCTGCCCGCCAAGGTCTTTTGTGATGAGGAAGGCATCCATTTTCAAGGTTGCTGCATAAACTGCTGCGGTAAGTCCTGAAGGCCCACCGCCAATGATAATGAGGTCGTACGAGGTTCGGGGGAATTTGCAAACCCGTTCCTTCAGAAACCTGTCTCTGCATCCCTCTGAACAGAAATAGTACGTTTCGCCGTCGCACTCACTTGTCAGGGCGCCTTTTTCGTCAACTTCCATGTTGCAGATGGGATCTTTTTTCATGATTACCGGACTCCGGTAATGAGCAGTTTCATTGAACTGTGAATGCCATGGCGGATTTTAAAAACCCGCCATGGCTCACCAATTATTCATTACAATGACCGGGGCCGTGCCATCAGAAGCCGGTCTTCGGGATCTTTTCAGCTATTTTCTTCTGCAGACCGTATATCTCTTGCCGAAGTTTTTTCACGGTTCCGGGCTTTGCATCTCCCTTACGCACAGTTTCAAAATAGTCAAATTTCTTGCTGTACAATTCTTTGCGAAGCTTGACGGTATCGTCAAGGAATTTCTTGTAATCCTTTGAATAACCATACGCGGCTTCGTAACCCATCCTGCCGGGACCCATACCACCCATCATACCACGACCCATCATCATGCCGGGACCCATACCACCCATCATACCATATCCATAGCCCGGGCGGTTTCCGTAACCCATCATACCACGACCCATCATCATGCCGGGACCCATGCCACCCATCATGCCATATCCATAGCCCGGGCGGTTTCCGTAACCCATCATACCACGACCCATCATCACCCCCGGACCAAAACCACCCACCATGCCATAGCCATAGCCCGGGCA
>BDTO01000003.1 GCA_002897855.1 bacterium BMS3Bbin05 | reverse complement strand
AGCAAAAGGGAAATCTCCCTTGCTAACATTGACTCGCCTGTACTTTCCAGCCCATTCGTAAATTTCACCGAGCCATAATTTGTGCATTCGTTTAATGTCAGACTCTTTAAACCGGTGCTCTTTGTCATAAATTCCAAGAAGTTTATCAAGTGTCTTTTGTAATGCCTCTGACTCTATCTCCTCCATATCTCTTTTCCTTTTTATACCAAGCCTGTTCTTGAGTATGCGACCACGAGAGCCAGGTTCAAACTGTGTTTCTAATAGGTAAGATACGTCATAGCGACCGGCCTTTTTCATGACAGTCCTTTCTTCAGATAGTATATTCCTGACAGGATGCAGGATGCAAAGAGCAGGGGGCAAGTTAAATAACGCAGGTTTTTCTGCCGGGATGCCGGCTGGAAAGGAGGTCGTCTTTGGGGACATCCTGAAGTCCCTAAGGTATCCTTAATAATCTCAATTCTGTTTTACAGTCCTGTATAGTGCATCCCTCTCGACCGGTCTCTTGCCTGCCCGTTTGATCAAATGCACAAGCCGGTCCTTTGTGAGCCGCTCCCCCGTCATGGCGCCTGCCGAATGCGTAATCTTTTCTTCAATGATTGTCCCGTCGATATCATCCGCCCCGAAAAGGAGTGCAATCTGGGAAAGCTTTTCACCCAGCATGACCCAGTAGGCCTTGATGTGGGGGAAATTGTCCAGCATCAGGCGGCTTACTGCGATGGTCTTCAGATCATCTATGCCGGAGGGGTACCTGCCCCCTATCTCTGTATTCTTAGGGTGGTATGAAAGAGGGATAAATGCCTGAAACCCACCGGTTTTATCCTGGAGCTTTCTGAGGCGCAAAAGATGATCCACCCTGTCCCCGTATGATTCAATATGTCCGTAGAGCATCGTAGCATTTGTCTTTACGCTGCACAGGTGAGCTTCCCTGTGGATATCGAGCCACCTTTCACCCGGTATCTTTTCGGGACACAATTTATTTCTCGTTTCTTCGGCAAATATCTCCGCACCCCCCCCGGGCATGGCCTCAAGACCGCATTCCTTCAGTTTTTCAATTACATCACGGACCGCAAGTCCGCTTTTATTTGAAAAATGGTCGATCTCAACTGCCGTAAAGGCCTTTATGTGAAGTTTCGGAAACTCCTTCCTGATGGACTTCAGCATATCAAGGTAGTATTCAAATGACCGGTCGGGATGAAGCCCGCCCACGATATGCAGTTCCCTCGTCCCCTCCGGAGAGCTTCTGATTCTGTTCAATATTTCAGAAGTGCTTAATTCGTAAGCCCCCTTGTCGCCTTTTGAGCGGCTGAAGGCACAGAAACGGCACCTGTTTATACAGATATTGGTCGGATTTATGTGGCGGTTTTGTACAAAGTATACCTTTTTGCCGTTTATCTTTCCGGCCATTTTGCCGGCCAGTTTCCCTATGGTAAATATATCATCCGATTCAAACAGCCTGAGGCCGTCCCCCCGGGTTAACCTTTTGCCGGCCAGTACTCTTTTTTCTATGCCTGTAAGCATGGATAATTATAAAACAAAATGGCTCCGGGTGGGAAATGAGCGTATAGATGCGAGATGATCAGAAAAACCCTGCATTGTCTTGCAGGGCATCAATGTCTTTATTGTTGTCGGATTTATTTATACATCTCTTTTTTTGCCTTTTGCATCTCCTTAACGGCATTGTCCTGCAACTTCTGCATCTCTAATCGCTGCCTGACCATATTTCTGGCTGCATAACGGCTACCCATTTCGGCGCTCAGATTTATCCCGATGAATATGACGGCTATAATGCCCCATACGGCCCACGCCTTTGCAGGCTTTATTCCATGAACATGAATCGATGCGGATATTATCAGATATGCCCCCCATAATGTACTCAAAACGACACCGGCAAATGGAATGAACGAGATAGCAGATGTGACGGGAAGGATTCCGCAGGAATACGCCATGCAACGATAAGCCGTCTCATAACTCTGCTTGCTCCCGATAATCCGCCAGATCAGGAACAAAACGGCTGCGCTTACAAAACTCAACAGCACCATAATTACAGGTGCAGCGATGAGCATGATTAAACCGCCCCCGAGATTGTGAGGTCTTATAATCAATGCTGCGCCAATGAGGTTTACAATCAAGCCCAGGAAAACCATTGCGGCAAGAAAGATGACCGGTGCCCCGAATCCCCCTTCCCTGGGCATTTGCCTGAAAAAAGCGGCCGGATCCCTGATAACCTTTAATGCATTGTCAAAAATGGACTTTGTAAATCGATCTTCTTCCGTCATTCACTACCTCCCCTGATTATTTAGTGTCTGTGTATAAACTGCTGTTTTTTATTTGCGTCATGTCCCGAAAGCGTTCGGGACATCCGGAACTTATTGAAAAGAATAGATTCCGGCTTAAGGACTGCCGGAATGACAGATAGAGAGACTGACTTTATACACAGACTCTATTTAGAGTCTGTCCATAAATTATTCCAGACTCCACTACATCTTTAACCCTGATAATTTATAAACCGTTCGCATGGCACCCAATTTATTAATAATGCGGATTAAGTAATCTCATTGTCAGCGGAAAAGTTGTGTTCCGATGGTGCGAATCTAATAATATATTACCAATTAAATTATTATCAGAAACAGGCCGCATTGTCAACTTGATAATTCGTTCCACCATAAAGAGTAAACCCATGATTTGAGATTCGGATGGACTCATTTCAAAAAAAACGGTTATTCCTCAATTCGACGCTTCCAGAATGCAAGCACCCCGTCTCTGCCGAAAAATATCTGTACCAGTTCCCATCCCTGCCGGCCCTGCTCATTCAGCAAATTCATAAGCATATTCACCTGATCTCCCGGCAATTCTTTAAGGCTGCATTCGCCCTCTACGCTGCAGAAAAAATTTACCTGCTCAAATGTCTCCGCAGGATGTGCCGATATTTCATATTCAAATCTGGTCATTCCGCCTCCACTATGAGTGACAAATGACAAATCAGTTCTATTTCTCTTTCCAGTACGGATTCATCATGTCTTCAAAGGCCGTAATAGCAGCAATCGAGCCCTGGCCCACTGCGGTAACTATCTGCTTGACTCCCCCTGTTATATCTCCTGCAGCATATATACCCCTGATCGAGGTTCTGAGCCTCTCGTCAACCTTTATATAACCTTCGTCCGTAAGGTCAACACCTGTCTTCTTCGCAAGTTCGTTAACAGGGTCGTACCCTATGGCGACAAATACACCATCTACAGGCATCTCGTAGGTTTCATCCTGTTTCAGGTTCCTGAGTCTTACCGCACTCACCACGGTATCACCCAGCACCTCCTCTACTGCAGTATCCCAGAGAACAGGAATTTTCCTTTCTCTCAGATTCTGCTGCAGCCTTTCCTCCGCCCTCATTTTGTCACGCCTGTGCACAATAGTTATATCCACGCCTATACTCTCAAGATATAATGCCTCCGTAGCTGCAGTATTACCTCCTCCGACTATAATCACTTTTTTCCCGTCTTTGAAAAAATAACCGTCACAGGTCGCACAATAACTGACTCCCCTGCCGAACAACCTCTTCTCTCCGGGAACCCCGAGCATAGTATGCCCGGCACCGGTAGCAAGGATAATAACCTTTGCCTCATAGCGGTTTGATGTAGACCTGATATGAAAGATGCCATCCTCACTCCTTTCCACTTCCAATACCGCTTCCCCCTCATGTATGTCTGAATACTGTGACGCCTGCTGTGCCATCATATCGGTCAGGGTCTTGCCTGGAATACGCGTGTAACCAGGATAATTCTCGACGATGGGCGTTATTGCAACCTGTCCGCCGACATTTGCCTTATCAAGGACTACCGTGCTCATGCCCGAACGGGCCGTATAGATGGCAGCCGTCAAACCCGCCGGCCCGGCTCCCACTATAACTGCATCTTTCTTTATTATCTCTCCGGTTGAAGGCGCTATTTTTAATTCTACAGGTACACCCGTGACGAGACCGTCAATAAATGCCTCTTCGGGCTGTACGCCCGTGGCAATAATGTTTCCGTTGACAACCGTCTGGGGAACTGTGGCAACAGAATACCTGCTTGCAAGTTTTTTATTCTCCGCTGATTCAACAATCCTGACCGATATCTTATCCGGTGCTCCGATTACCGCCGATACCCCGTAAGCAACCTGCTGGGGACAGAGAGGTCAGGTAGGTGTCACAAATATTATCACATCACGGGGCTCCTTCAGTTCCTTCAATCTTTCAATCGAGGGCTTTGAGAGGACACCATTGCCCGTAGAGACCATCATAATCGTCGCTACAAAAGAGCGGCCCTCCTCACCTATGGGCGCTCCCATAAAACGTATGTTGTATTTGTCCGGGTTAAACAGGATAACCGGGGAAGAATCGATGCCCGACTTTTTCGCTTCATCACTCCCAAGGTCCCTGTGTTCAAAGCTGATCTTATCATTCAGCCCTGAAAATTCCTCACAGATCTTGACGGCAATGTCATTAAACCTGTCATTCAGACCTTTTGTGGTAAAAGCAACCAGTCTTACATTACCCGAAAGGGCGGAGAACTCTTTTTTCAGATTCTTTCTGACATCGGATGATAATATCTCTTCCATCAACTTCTCCTTTTAGATGTTATTATCTAATACCGGGTATAGCAATGCAACCCTAATCAATATTATCATACCGGCCACTGACTATCAACAAGAAACAGTGTGACCATATTGGACTCGATTCAATATCTCCGTTCAAAATAGTCTTTCAATATATCCCTGTGATCAAAGGCAATGTCTTCAGGCAAGTTGTCCTTATTAAAAATACCCGCATCCGCCGCATCATCCCCTGCAGCAAGATCACCCTCCGCTTCAGCAATATAAACCGTCGTTATCGTATGGAACCGGTCGTCCCTCCCGGGATCGGAATAGGAATGGAACTGCCTGAGGAGTCTTACGTCGAGGCCGGTCTCCTCTTTTGCTTCTCTGACGGCAGCGTCTTCAAGGCATTCACCGTAATCGACGAAACCTCCCGGAATAGCCCATCCATGAGGAGGATTCTTCCGTTTTATGAGAATGATGCCGCCCTGATATTCAATGATAATATCTACTGTTGGAACAGGGTTCCTGAGATGTTTTTTATCATGGTTCGTCATTTTCATAATAATTATAATCACCGGTAATGATATTTGCAAATTATGGTTCTTCGGACTTGCCCGTGGGTTCCCCTCTCTGGCAAAGAGGGGTTAGGAGAGATTATTTAGAGTCTGTGTATAAATTGCCATTTTTTATTTTTGTCATGCCCGAAGTCTGTAATCCGGCATTCAGAACTTATTGAAAAGAATAGATTCCGGCTTAAGGACTACCGGAATGACAGATAGAGGGACTGACTTTATACACAGACTCTATTTAATTAAAATTATCTATAAAATCCCCTTTTAATTCCCCTTTCCCAAAGGGGGGGGAATTATATTACCCTGCTGCTTGCTCACACAAAAGCCGGATGAACCCAGATTATAAACGCCGTGTATCTGTGCTATCCGTAAACAATTAAGGTAAAATACCGGATGAAAAGATCCCGTATCGGACAGAATTTCCTCTTTGACCCTTTAATCGCCAGCAGGATCGTTGAGCAATCAGGAATCAACAGAGATGATACAGTTGTGGAGATCGGTCCCGGACACGGGATGATGACACGCCTTCTTGCAGAACGCTCAGGAGACCTTATTGCCATTGAACTCGACAGAAAACTGTTTGCAGGATTGCGGAAAGAGTTCGGAAATTCCGGCAATGTTACACTTCTCAACATGGATGTAATGAAATATGACTTTGGACAACTCGGGCCGTTCAAGGTCGTGGCAAATATCCCTTACTACATTACAACTCCCATCATGTTCAAGCTGATTGAGGGAGAAAATAATCTTCGTTCAATGACCCTGACCATACAGAAAGAGGTAGCGGAGAGGATAGTCGCCAACCCCGGGAATAAACAGTACGGGGTGTTGTCTTTAATGGTTCAGTTTTACGGCAAGGCGGGGATTCTCTTTACAATCCCGGCCGGGGCATTCAAACCCAGGCCAAAGGTGGACTCGGCAGTCATAAAGGTCGAAAGGCATTCAAAACCGCCTGTTGATGTCCATGACCGCAAACTCTTCGATAAAATAATAAAAAAATCATTCGCAGGCAGACGCAAGATGATATCCAATACACTGAAGACGCTCTATCCCGACATTAAATCCATAATGGATGAAATAAATATCGCCGCCACCCGAAGACCCGAAACACTCTCCATGGAGGAGTTTGCAAACCTTGCAAATAAAATATCGGAACAACATGGTTAATTAGTGTCTGTGTATAAATTGTTGTTTTTTTATTCCTGTCATGCCCCGAAAACATTCGGGACATCCGGAACTTATTGAAAAGAATAGATTCCCCGACTAAGTCGGGAAATGACAGATAGAGAGTCTGTCTTTATGGACAGACACTATTTAACCCGTTTAATCCATTAACCATCTCTGCGGACGGCGCCGGATTCATGAATAATACGGGTTAACAGACCGGAGGGAATTTTTGATTATGAGTCTTCACTGCCTTTATCCGGCTCATGCAGCTCTGCGCGGACCCTTGGGAGAGCGTCAGGGTAGTTCTTCTGGATAAATTCTATGATCTTCTCCCTCACGAGGCACCGCAGGTTCCACTGTTTCCCTGAATCCGCCGCGCTGATGAGCGCACGGATTTCCAGTGTGTTTTCCCTGGCGTTGGTTACAACAAGCCCGCAGACCTTGCCATCCCACAGGTCTGAACTTTCAACGACCCTCTTCAGCTCATTTCTGATTTCCTGCAACGGGATCGTGTAATCAACATAAAAATAGACCGTACCCAGCATTTCGGCAGAGGCCCTGGTCCAGTTCTGAAAGGGCTTTTCAATAAAATAAGCTATGGGAACTATAAGGCGGCGCAGGTCCCAGATCTTTACGACGACGTATGTCAATGTTATCTCTTCTATGCGCCCCCATTCGCCTTCGACTATTACAACGTCGTCTATCCTGATAGGCTGTGCCACTGCAATCTGGAAACCGGCAAATATGGTAGCAATGGTTCGCTGGGCGGCAAATCCTATAATAATACCTATTACACCGGCGGATGCCAGGATACTTGTTCCCAGTTGACGCACCTTGTCGAAGGTCATGAGCATTGCAGCAAAGCCCAATATGCCGATAACCACTGTAACTACACGCTTGAAGACCTGTACCTGAGTGTAAACCTTCCTTGCCTTCAGATTATCCCTGCCCCCGATATCATAACGGCTCATGATCACATCCTCGGCTATAAACAGGACATGTACAAGCAGCCACGAAACCGATGCAATCATGAAAAGGCTCAGGATATGTCTGAGGGCCTCAAGCTTCGGCGCAGACAACCCCAGAAAAGGCAAGACAAGGTAAACCATGATGAGCGGGATTATCGCTTTGAGAGGACGTCTGGTATGTTTTATCAGTAAATCATCAAAAGGGGTGCCCGTACGCCTCGATATGCGCCCCATTGTCAGGAAAAACAGGAAATAACATATCAACCCGACGATAACGGCGCCGGCAAGAAGTCCCGCCGGCCAAAGCATCTTTTCAGAATAGGCAAATATTTTTTCCATATAAATAATCCCGGCTCCTTACGTTAAAACATACTACTATATCCCGGAGCAACAGTCAAATAATTTGCGCTTATGAGACTGTTGCACAAAACGGAAAACACGAAAAATGTGGTTCTGAGCGGAGCGGGGAATCTCTTCTTAACCCCTCCTCTCTCCTCCCCTTAGAGGCTGTGTCATAATTGTCATCCCTGAAATGAATTCAGGGCAGGCTCTGAAGCTTGTTTCAGGATCTATATAAAATGAAAATACGAGATTCTGAAATGAATTCAGAATGACATCATATGCGTTTTCAGAATTGTGACACAGCCTGGAAGCGGGAAATCTCTTCTTAACCCCTTCTCTCTCCTCCCCTTAACAAGGAGAGGATGGGTGGGGTTGCCTCGCTCTCTTCCTCTTGAAAAACTTTTCCGCCTCTACTGCAAAGAATACTACTGAAGACAGTGTAAAAACGATAGAAAGTTCCCGAAAGGTCAACGGTTGTGTCCTGAAGACCGAATTCAGTACGGGCACATATATTATGGAAAGCTGGAGGGCAATGGAAAAGAGTACACTCAGCATGAGCGGCTTATTGGACATAAGCCCCTGCTTGAAAACAGACTCTGTTTCCGACCGTATTGCAAGGACATTTCCAAGCTGCAGGAAGCACAGGACCGTAAAGACCATCGTCTGCCAGTGCCCGACACCTGCATTCAACGACCACGCCTGCAGAGAAAGAGTAGCCCCGGCCATCAACATGCCAACCCATAATACCTGATATCCAAGACCACGTGCAAAGATAGTCTCCCCGGGATTTCGCGGCGGCCGGGCCATCACATCCCCTTCTTCCGGTTCCACGGAGAGCGCTACAGCCGGGAGACCGTCGGTTATCAGATTGATCCAGAGGATATGTATGGGCTGAAGAGGTATAGGCAGCCCGAAGAAAGGCGCGAGGAACACTGTCAATACCTCACCGGAGTTTGTTGTAAGCAGGTACCTGATGAATTTCCTTATGTTGTCATATATCCTGCGCCCTTCTTTCACAGCCTTTACGATAGTCGCAAAATTATCGTCAAGGAGGATCATATGTGATGCCTCCTTTGAGACATCCGTGCCGGTTATTCCCATGGCAATGCCGATATCGGCACGTTTCAGCGCCGGCGCATCATTTACACCGTCTCCGGTCATGGCAACGAACTGGCCTTTATCCTGGAGCGCCTTAACAATCTTGAGCTTCTGTTCGGGTGCAACGCGGGCATATACCTTAATATCCTCTACTTTATCCTCAAATACATCCATTGGAAGATCGGCAAGTTCCCTGCCCGTTATTACCGCCCCGGTATCGTCATCAAGGATATCGAGCCTCGCCGCAATCGTGCGTGCGGTAAGCTGATGATCTCCCGTTATCATGACGGGCTTGATACCTGCGGACTTACACATAAAAACGGCTTCTTTCGCCTCTTCCCGCGGCGGGTCCATTATTCCTGCAAGCCCGAGAACGGTCAGCCCGTTTTCCAGAATCTCCGGGACAATTTCTTCAGGCAATCCTTCCCAGTTCCGCATGGCTACGCACAAAACCCGCAGTCCCTGCGCCGCCATCTCTTCGTTTGCCATCAATAATTTCCGCTTATCGATATCCCTCACCCCTTCACAGGTTAAAATCGAATCGGCTTTTTCTGCAATCACGTCAACCGCTCCCTTTGTAATTGAAATAAATCCGATATTATCATCATTCCGCAAAGGGCTTGAGGGACTTGATTCGTGAATGGTGGTCATACACTTTCTTTCAGAGTCAAAAGGAATTTCTCCGACCCTTGGCAAGGCTCCTTCGAGCACATTCCTGTCAAACCCGTTATCCTTTGCCAGGGAATACAGTGCCACTTCGGTAGGGTCACCCAGAATCCTGTTCTCTGCGTCTTCATAGGCATCATTGTTGAGAGCAAGTGCAGTCAAAAAGAAGGATCGGGGGTCGTACGGTTGCGAATCTTCTCCCGGCCCCCAATCCCCGACTCCTGCCATTCTCCCGTCAACATAAACCGTCTCGACGGTCATCCTGTTCTTTGTTAATGTCCCTGTCTTGTCGGAACAGATATAGGTAACAGAACCCAGCGTTTCTACTGCATGTAATTTTCTTACCAGGGCATTCTGCCTGACCATCTTCCTTGCGCCGATTGCAAGCGTTATAGTAACTACTGCAGGGAGGGCCTCGGGGATGGCTGCAACTGCAAGAGAGACAGCCGTAAGAAACATGAGCAGCGGCTGCTCTCCTCTCAGGAGACCGGATACAAATATAACTGCACAGATCAGGAGAATTAACAGAGCCAGTCTCCTGCCGAAGACCTGAAGTTTTTTCTGCAGGGGTGTCTTTACTTCGGCCTCACCCTGGAGCATGGCGGCAATCCTGCCGAGTTCCGTCTTCATCCCCGTAGAAGTAACTATCCCTGTACCGCGGCCGTAAGTCGCATTCGTGCCCTTATAAACCATATTCTTTCTGTCGGCAACCGGAAGTTCCTTGTCCGGGATGGCATTTACATGTTTATCAACCGGTACAGACTCTCCCGTAAGTGCGGCCTCATCGACCTTCAGACGGACGGCCTCTACAAGCCTCATGTCAGCCGGGATGATGTTCCCGGCTTCAAGCATGACGATATCGCCCGGGACCAGTTCAGAAGCACGGATGGCCTTGTGCAGACCATCCCTGACAACTATTGCAGAGGGAGCCGCCATTTTCTTGAGGGCAGCCATGGCCTTTTCCGCCCTGAATTCCTGTACAAAACCAAGTGTTGCATTCAATATTACTATTACGGCAATTGCAATAGTATCGGAAACTTCTCCGATTATACCCGATATAACAGCCGCCACCACAAGGACGATAACCATGAAGTCCCTGAACTGGTCGATGAACAGCATAAAAGGTGTTTTTCCCTTTTTTTCTGCAATCTCGTTGGGGCCATATCTCTCCAACCTTCTCCCCGCTTCTTCAGATGTCAGTCCGCCGGGTGATGATCGCAGTTCTTCAAAGGTCTCACTTACCGATTTAGAATGATATTGATTAGTCAGCGCTGTCTCCTTTCCTGACGCCCGGAATAATCACCCGGGGACCCCGGACGATATGTTGATAAGGCGGGTGTGGTTAAATGCCTGTAAAACCTGATCGGCCAGTTCCGGTTATCTTCTGTATGCCATCGATTCGAGCCTCCGGATCCTCTCCTCAATCGGTGGATGAGTACTGAAGAGCCTGGCAACAATCCCGCTCTTCAGCGGATTTACGATAAACATGTGTGATGTCGCAGGATTGGCACGCATAGGTATCTGCTGTGATGCCACGTGGAGTTTCTTAAGTGCGTTTGCAAGGTATAACGGGTTTCCGGAAATACTTGCGCCGCCTTTATCAGCACCGTACTCCCTGGAGCGGGATATGGCCATCTGGACCAGCAGGGCCGCAATCGGAGCAACTATCATCATGACAATTGCAACTATCGGGTTGCCGTCATCATCATCGCCCCCGCCGAAGATCATCGCCCACTGGGCCATCTGGGCAACATAGCTTATAGCCCCCGCAATGGTGGCTGCAATACTTCCGACAAGGATATCCCTGTGTTTAATATGTGTAAGTTCGTGGGCTATAACCCCTTCAAGCTCTTCCAATGTGAGAATACTTATAATGCCCGATGTAACGGCAACTGCGCCATGTTCCGGATTCCTGCCCGTGGCAAAGGCATTGGGTTGGTCCTCGTTTATGATGTAAACCTTCGGCATCGGGAGTCCGGCCCTTTGTGCAAGCCTCCTTACAATGGAATAAAGCTCCGGTTTTTCCGCCTCTGAAACCTGCTTTGCCTTGTACATCCTGAGGACTATCCTGTCGCTGAACCAGTAGCTGAAAAAATTCAATCCAAATGCTATGATCAGGGCAAAGGTCATTCCAGTTCTTCCGCCCAGTAGCCCGCCGATGGCAACCAGCATAACGGTGAGCGTAATCATCAATACAATGGTCTTGAACCCGTTCATTTTTAAACCTCCTTAACTATCCCCGCAATTCCCGTGTGAAAAACATCGCTTCAAAGGCATTGAAACTCTCTGCGGCAGTCCATCCGGCAACTGCAGAGGGAATCCACCGCTCAACTCCTGTTTTTTATTTTAATATATCCATCCATTACTGTCCAAGATATTTTCAAAATCCGGTAAGACGGCGGGATGCGGATGAAACAGGATGCCGATGCATTCAAAAAAAGAGTCTTAAACCGCCTGCTTCAGCAGTTCATTTGCCGGTGGAGCCTATCCCTCCCAACCTCTCTCCACCCGCATCATCACCGTCGGCAACGAGATATTTCTTGAAGATTCCCTGTGCTATCCTGTCGCCTTTTCTTATCTCCACGTCATTGTTTCCATGGTTGACAAACCCGATAATGATATGGCCCTCGTTGTCCGGATTATTGTAATAATCGGAATCTATTATCCCCTCGTCATTTACAAGCGATAAACCGTTTTTAAAGGAGAGGCCGCTTCGTATGTGTATGCCGAGATATTCGTCCTTCTGCATGTACGCCTTAACCCCTGTAGGGATATTTGCAAACCCGTTTGCGGGTATGACCGCATCTTCGGCAGCCTCGATATCATATCCCGCCGACCTTCCTGTTTTTCGGGCGGGAAATTTTATCCCTTTGTCTTTATACTTTGAGACTACTTCAAATCCGCGTATCTTTTTCGGGCTGTCTTCCGGCATTGTTCCTCCCTGAAGTTGCAGCGATATTCACTGGTGCCGGTTTTCTCCGGGTAAAGAATGAGGGAATCCGCTATTTTAACATATACAGTGACAGAAGGTTTACAACATAAATAATTAAAATCCCGAGAGAATCCCATGCCAGGAATAACGGCTTCCTGCTTGCCCGGTACGTGAGACCGATAATCGCAACCGCTATCATTGCAACGGCAGACAGGGCAGACAGGATATGGCTCATGTCCACAAACGAAAGAAGAGGCCCTTTGACAAAAAAGATGTCGTCAACAGCAAGGATGAGTACGTTGAAGATGTTACTGCCGAACAGGTTACCGATGGCCAGGTCTATGGCATCCATCTTTATTGCAGACAGCGACACCACGACTTCCGGCAGAGATGTTGATATTGCTATGAAGATACTGCCGACAAAGGTATTGCCGAGTCCGGTAGCCTCCGCAATCCCGGCGCCGATCCCCGGCAGAAATGCAGCGGCTGCTATGACAAGAACAGCGTTTATACTATAGCTGGCTACGGCTGACTTCACCGTAACATCTTTATACCTGAGTTCAACGGCCCGTTCCTTAACAAACAGGGCAATCTGTCTCTTCTCATAATAAAAAACCATCCTTATGGCGATAAAATACATGATCATAATGATCAGGCTGTACATCCCGATCCAGCCCAGAGGTTCCACATTCTTCCCAAAGTAGATGCTTCCCGCCACAAAGCCAAGCATAAGGATTCCAAAGGCCGCCGAAAGGATATTACCCTGTTGTGCCCTGGATGAAATAGGCATCGGACGATACCTCACATCAAGGACTGCATATATGAGCATATTAAATACACAGCTTCCGAGGACATCACCGACTGCAATATTCGGTACCCCGGTTACAGTTACCGAGCTTATGCCGGTCATCAGTTCAGGCAGTGATGTTACCGATGCGAGCATGATGAGACCAATCCATGTCCTTCCCATGCCTGACTTTTCGGCAATGATATCACCATATTTTGAAAGCCGTGAACCGGAATAAACGATTACAGCAGTACAGACTATAAAAGAAAGCCAGAGCAGCATCTCCGGAACACCACCTTTCCCCCGATATCAACCATTACGTCCAGTATAGTAGAGACGCCGGATTATCTCAACCGCTCCCGGATGGACCGCAGCTTCATTATGTCCGTGCAGGGGTTTTTTACGAATTCAAAAGGTTAAATTCATAGCCCTGAGAACGGGCGTTTCTTCATAAAAGTCAAGTATGTTCAAGCAGGCGAATGCCTGCTCTATCCTGAATATGTGCAGTAACGGTATTCCGAGTATATCACAGAGCACAATCCTGTTAATGCCCCCGTGGGCAACCAGCGCAATGCTTCCACCCTCATGTCTTCCGACCAGTTCATAAAAGACAGGCATTACACGACCCCTGACCTCAAGCGTACTTTCACCGCCCACGGGACTGAACTCAAGAGGATTTTTTACCCAGGCATCAAACTCCCCCGGATATGTCTCCCTTATCTCATCAAATGTCATTCCTTCCCACTGTCCGAAGCTCCTCTCTCTCAATTGCGGGATGATGTCCGGCATAAGCCCGAAAGGCTTTCCTATAATCTCCGCTGTCCTTACCGCCCTCACCAGATCGGAACAATAGATATGGGACAAACCCGACGATCCGGAACCGTTATTGAACAGACCACTCATATGGTCTGAAAGACGTCCGACCTGTTTCATCCCTTCATCGGAAAGAGGGACATCGATATGTCCCTTATACCTATTCTCATCACTTCCCTCTGTCTGCCCGTGACGGATAAGATAGACCGTTGTTACCATAAAGACCTCCTGACTGGCAGGTGTTCAGGGGTTAGTAAAAAACCAATTCCCAATCCCTAATCCCTAATCTCCAATCCCCGATTAATGACGGATTGCACATGATAAATGATAAACGTACCACCCCTGTGCTTTTTGCGGCTAATTATTTTGGGTCTTCGCGTAAGAGTGCAGGTCATTTTGCGCTATTTCCCCTCTTTGCTGAAGGGTGGAACTATTAATAAGTATACAGTTTCAAGAAGATTTTACCCTCTCACATCCACGAAGATACCTTAATTAGTGTCTGTGTATAAATTGCCGTTTTTTATTTTTATCATGTCCGAAGTCTGTAATCGGGCATCCGGAACTTATTGAAAAGAATAGATTCCCCGACTAAGTCGGGAAATGACAGATAGAGAGACTGTCTTTATACACAGACTCTACTTACAGGCACTGACCACCAGGAACGACAACAGGAAGAGGATCTCGCCAATCTCGCTGATCGCACCCAGATTGTCCCCTGTCAAACCACCGAACCTGTAATTGCAAAAGAGCGCCCCCAGAAACCCGAAGGCATACACAATCGCCAACGGCACGAAGATAACCGGCAACAACACATGGACCGGCGTGAATTTCGCAGTATAAATCCAGATACCTGCTGTAATCACCCCCAGCATGACGAAGGCATTGACATATTCCCGTATTCCCGTATTCTCAATAAAGGTCCTCCCCAGGCCGTCATGCCGCGCGCTCCTGCCGTGATACATGGCAGGCACCATAACCCATCTGCCGAAAACAGGGAACAGGATGAGAGGAATATAAAATGGCAAGGCTTGCATCGTCAAGACATTTTTCAGCAGAAGGTATTTAAGCAGAATGACCAATACGATTGAAACAACACCGACAGGCCCTGCCGTACTACCCTTCATAATATCCAGCATCCGTTCCCTGTCCTTCCGCGATGCGAGCGCATCGAAGGTATCCGAGAGGCCGTCGAGGTGAAATCCCCCATTGCTGATAACAAGCAGCACTATGAGCAACCCGGCTGCTATCTCTACGGGAACAACCTTTAATAGAATCATGTGCAACAGAACCAGAAGCAGACCCTGGAAAAGACCTACTACAGGAAACAGTACTGCACTATTTCCGACATCCTTATCTTCCACATCATACGGGACATGCGGCATTGGTATAATGGTCAAAAAACTGAAAGCCAGAATCAGCTTCTTCATTATTCCATCTTATTCCCTGATTTCCATGTTCAACAAGCGAAACAGGATGTCGTCCAACATATCAATGATTTTTTTGAATGTTCCGCCGTAACTCTTTGAGCCGGCAAAAAGCCCTGACCTTATCTCCTGAATCTCGGTGTTATCACATTTTTCATAAGTAATCTGTCCATTCCGGATGGCGAATCTTTCAAGAGTCAGAAGACGCTTTGCCTTTTCGGAGAATGGGATGAGGATATGCCGGATGCTTTTGAGCCGGGCCCCCATATCATCCCCGATTTTCCCGGGACTGTCTGTTTTACATAGTTGCCTGACCCGCGCACTAATTTCTTTTATCAACACATACAGGGTGCCGTACTCCAACCCCCTTACGCCCCGCCTCCATTGCAGAAGCATAGGGTTACGCCGGAACCAGAGAAAATTCCGTATTCCAATATCTATTATTTCAGTGACGGCATATTCAAGATCAGCAACAACGGCGAAGGCATCCCGGACATTTTCCGCTGTATCATCCTTTCTCCCGAGCCCTGTAAAGGCATCCACCCCCTTAGTCCATTCCCGGGAAGGGGTGGATGGGGGTGTAACATCTCCCGTCTCCCGGCTCCCGAGATACCGCCATATATTCTTCAATACGACCGCACCGTTTGTATCATCCGGCGTGTCGAAATGCAGAAGGGACAGCACTACCCTGCCCCCGCCGTAATGTCCCTCCACAACGGCCGGCTCACCTGCGAGGCGGCATGGATCGAGATTGATTCCGTAGATTTTTTCCAGATCAGTCCATGAGCCGTTGTCACGTATATCCCCCACATTGAGGTCGGAACTGAAGGCATCGGAAAGGGCCTCTCCATACCTTGCCAGAACCCGTACCTTACTGTCTTCAATGACAAACTGGGGAGGCCACCACGCATGGAATACCGGCAGGTCGATACCATTCCAGATATCGTGAGCAGAGAGTTCCAACCGGATTCTGCCGCTGAAACCCGGCACTCCGTCTTTCGACGGTCGCCTCTTTATATTTAAAAGTCCCATACCATCGAGCGTTGCCAGCCCCGCACCTCCGCAAAAACCTATATAGCTGCCGCCATTTTCAACAAATGCCCTTACAGCGGCCACCCCTTTTTCTCCAAGGGCTTTCATCTTATTTGATGACCAGCCACCAGGGACAAAGAGCATCCTGTATTCGTCAAGGACTCCTTCCCTTATATCAACAGATTTGACGAGTTCGAACGGCAAACAGTTTGCAGCAAGTGCCCTGTATGCCATCAGGCCCCAGAGATGCGACTCGTCCCAGAGAAATGCAGTTGTACATCCGGTCATCTCATACTCCCGGACCATACTTGCTCTCATAACCCCTCGGGGTTATCATCAGGTTATTCCAGACAAAGGTCTTCGAGTTTCCAATAATAACCGTGGTCTGCATATCGATGTCATGATCGAGCATGTGGCCAAGGTCGGTGATAATGACATATTCATCGTCTCTCATGGCGCCTCTTACGATCCCAACCGGCGTGTCCGCCGGGCGATACCTCATTATTATCTCCAGCGCCCTGCCGATCTGCCAGGGCCTTCCTTTGCTTTTCGGGTTATAAAGCACGATGACGAAGTCAGCGAACGAGGCCGCTTCGACCCTCTTCGATATGACCTCCCACGGAGTCAACCTGTCCGAAAGGCTGATCGAGGCAAAGTCATGCATCAGGGGTGCGCCCAGCCTCGCAGCCGCTGCATTCAGAGCGGATATGCCGGGGATTACCTCAACGGACTCTATCTTCTGATTCCCAATCCCTTTTCCCCGGCTCCTGAGTATCTCGTACACAAGTCCCGCCATTGCGTATATACCCGGATCGCCGCCACTGATAACAGAGACTGTCTTTCCCCCCTCAGCTATTTCAATCGCCTTTTCACACCGGTCCACTTCCTTTGTCATCCCGGTAGAAACGACTTCCTTATCCCCTATCAGGTCTTCAATAAGATCAATATATGTGCCGTAGCCCACGATCACATCGGACCGGAGGATAGCGTTCCGGACCGCAAATGAGATATGTTCTGCGCGCCCGGGCCCCGTCCCCACGATGAAGATTGTCCCCTTCCCGGCTGGATTACCTGTTTGAGACCGCGCTTCACCTGCCCTGTCGATACCGCTGTCCTCTCTTTCCATTCCCGTCAGACTTCCCGGCTTCACATCCGGAACAAGTAGTTCTCCGCCGATATAATCCGCTACTTCCCTGGCGATATCGTTGGCATCGTCTATATGCCCGTTCAACAGACTGACAACATATTTCCCCTTTTCGTCAATGACCACAACGGCGGGACCGGTTCGTTCATCACCGGTGAGTGAAGCGATAGTCCTGACAGCAATCCCGGAGGCCATGATAAAAATAAGATGCCTGTATTCCCGCCAGCATACGCGCACCTTCTCAGCACCGAACTTAACGATGTCGGCATTATTATACAGGCCTTTTATCCTCCGGGCCAGTACCAGGCCGTCATCCGTCACGTAAAATATAACATGGTTATTTTCTGTATTCATGCCTGAAATCCCGGTGATAGAGCTTTGATTCCTTTCCGGGTGACCCGGCGGAAGCCCGCAACGCCTCTCCAATGAATATCAATGCCGTCTTGTTGATACCGGTCTTCCTGACCCGTTCAGCGATATCGGCAAGAGTACCTCTTATAATCCGTTCCCCGGGCCAGGTAATCCTTTCTACAACTGCAACCGGAGTGTCTTCGGGATATCCTGTCAGGAGTTCATCGATTACCTTATCAATCATCCCCACACTCAGGAATATGACCATCGAGGTTCTGTGTCTCGAAAGTTCGCTCAGTTTCTCTGATTCGGGGACAGGGGTTCTTCCTTCAACACGGGTAAATATTACAGTCTGGCTTATCTCCGGTATGGTAAGTTCCTGACCGAGAGCTGCAGCCCCCGCCATGGCCGACGAAACTCCGGGAATGACCCCGTATTCAATATCCATGGCACAAAGTCGTTCTATCTGCTCCGATATTGCGCTGTAAAACGTGGTATCACCCGAGTGCAGCCTGACAACCATCTTACCCTGTTCAACGGACTTTCCCATGATATCCATAATTTCATCGAGGGTCATACCGGCTGAACTGAACACCTCCGCTTTTATGCCCTTCAGCAGTTCAGGATTCACGAGGCTTCCCGCATAAATAACTACATCCGCCTTATCAAGGAGCTTCCTGCCTTTGACGGTTATCAGCTCCGGATCACCCGGTCCCGCACCTATGAAATATACCCTGCTCATCTTCTCACGATCACCACTGAAAAATAATTCAGATCATCCGGTCTTACATCCGCTATTTTCATTACACATTCATCCTCCATCCATGCCTCCGAAGAAACAGGAATGCTGATGCTGCCTTCGCCGCTGCCGCTGCACCAGTGCCGGTAGTATATCCTGAACGGAGTTTTTTTCTCTTCATTTCAATACTCTATGCCCGGCCTTGCCCTGACGCCCTTTTCCAGATAGTGCTTGACGCAGTTCATTTCCGTAACAAGGTCCGCCTTTTCCCTTATTCTCCGGTCAGCATACCTGCCTGTCAGAACAATCTCCACATCCGAAGGTTTCGAATCCATCATATCCAGTATTTCATCAATATTCACAAGCCCATAGTGAATTGCAATATTTATTTCATCAAGTATTACAAGCCCGTGCTTCCCGCAAAAGAGCGCTTCCTTTACATCGGCAATTGCTTTTCGAGCCGAATCGATGTCGGAATCGTTCGCCTGCCTGCCTTTCAGAAAGCCGTTTCCATACTGTTTCACCACAATCAGATCATCAAATTTTTCAAGAGCCGTATGCTCACTGCACTGCCTCCTTTTAATGAACTGGGCAATGAACACGGAGAGGCCGGCACCTGCAGCCCTGACGGCAAGGCCCAGGGCAGCGGTTGTTTTTCCCTTCCCGTTTCCCGTATAGACCTGGATATATCCTTTTCGCATTACCTCACACCAATTGATATCATGAATACCGTGGAAACAGGCAGGCCCGGCAACTTCAACGGCTTTTGTTTTAAAAGAAGAATATTTCCCTCATATCCCCTCTGTATCATTGCAACCGTAGCGCGCTCACTATGGTCAAATGCCTTTATTATCAAAGCCCCCGCCAAAGTACTGAAAGAACGCAACCCCCGGCTGCTTAAACGTTGCGGACACTTATTCATGATCAACATCAGCAGAGTTTTTTTCATAACATCGCCTGACATAATCCTCTCCACCCATCCAGATGTCAAGATTTCTCGCCGGCCTGCCGGTTACCATTCTGTGAAGTCCCGAATCAATAAAGTCGGGGCCGGCCTTGAATGACTGCACTTCATAACCCTTCTTTTTCAGTGCGGCAAGCAACCCAAGAGTTACCGTGGTCTTCCCGCATCCGCTGTGCGTTCCTGCTATGACTACACCGCTCATAAACTGTTTAACTCATTCAATAATCGTACATTATCCTTTCTCGACTTCACCGCAACCCTGATATGAGGACTTTCAAGGCCACTGAAATTCGAGCAGTCTCTCACAAGGATGCCTTTCCGCCCGAGTGAAGAAACAACTTCACGGGCGTTTCCAATATTAAGGAGATAAAAGTTTGCGGATGAAGGAATAAAATCAACCCCGAGCCCCACCAATTCATTTTCAAAAAATTCCTTTTCATTCCGCATGAATTCCAAAGACCTCCTGCGGTATTCAGCATCTTTTATAGCGGCTACCCCGGCCTTCATCGCAAGGGTATTCACTGTCCATGGCTCTTTGAAATCCTTCAGGGTTTCCATAACGTGACGAGGAAATACTCCATAACCGAGACGCAGACCGGAGAGCGCATAAAACTTCGTCATTGACCTCAGGACTATCAAAAAAGGGTTATCCCTGACCGCCCCGATAACCGATTCTTCGGGGACGAAGTCAATGAACGCCTCATCAACTACAAGATAACAGCCGAGTGATCTTGCCGCCTCCGCCATATTCATAACCTGATCTTTCGTCAGTACCCTCCCGGTCGGATTGTTGGGATTGCAGAGAAAGGCCATGTCACACCCCTCCATGAAACGAATAAACACCGATGGGTCAATATCAAAGAAGTTATCTCCGTCAAGTGAATAATACTTTATTGAATCTTTTTCTTCCGACTTCTTACATCCGGCTCCCGACTTTTGCGCCATTAAACACGCCCTTTCATACTCTGAAAATGTCGGTGCGGGGATGAGTACACTTTCAGGCCTCAAAGCCCGGGGCAAAAAATATATCAGTTCAGTACTCCCGTTGCCGCAGATAATCGACCGGGGGGGTACTCCCATATGCCCGGCAATGGCATCCACGAGTTCCGCGGCATCGGGGTCCGGATAATTCACAACAGACCGGATGCCGGCCTGTACAGCCTCTGCTGCCGACGGGGGCAGGCCGAACGGATTAATCGATGCGCTGAAATCCAGGACCTCTTCCACCGGGATATCCGACTCCCGGACGAAACGGTACACATTGCCGCCATGCGGCTCGGGGATATCAACCTGATTCACATTCATTTTCACCATATTCCCTGGACCAGAATCAATAAACATATGGATATCCCGCCTCCCAGGAATGACGAAATCCTGACTATACTGACCGCTCCCTTCGACGCAGATACATAGTCCGTGCCACTGTCATCCCCGATGTGAGGCTTCTCCACGATAATCCCGCCATAGGATGACGGCCCCCCGAGCCTTACACCGAGAGCACCGGCCATCGCGGCCTCGGGTATCCCACTGTTCGGGCTCGAATGTTTTCTGCCGTCCCTCATCATGATGTCCCATGCCCTGCGAACAGACATTATTATTCCTTTTGCTTTACGAACGCGTAAACAGACAAAAACAGCGACAATAACCAGCAACCCCGTTATCCGTGCGGGAATGTAATTTGCCAGGTCATCAAGTTTTGCCGCTGCCCAACCAAAGCACCTGTACCTTTCGTTACTGTATCCGACCATGGAATCGAGAGTGTTCACAGCCTTGTATGTCATCGCAAGCGGAAGTCCGCCGGTCACCAGATAAAAGAGGGGGGCAACTATTCCATCCGAAAGATTCTCTGCAAGGGTCTCGGTTGCCGCTTTCAGAATACCCTTCTCCGTCAGGTTATGCGTATCCCGGCCGACAACCATACTCAGCTTTCTTCTCGCCTTCTCAACGTCTCCCTCTTCCACCGCCTGAATTACACTGTTTCCCGAGTCTACCAGCCCCTTTACCGCAATCGTCGAGGCGGCAAGGCAGACCAGCACAACCATTGCTGCCATCCGGACCTGAATAAATTGATATGTATTGCCGGCAATCAGTCCATACAGCCAGCCCGTTACAAAATATGTGGAAATAAACACCGGGACAATTATCAACGCAATCAAAATGATTCCGCCGATTTTTTCCAGAAACGCCGTTTTCATAAAACGTCTGAGAAATGCTTCTGTTCTGCCGATCGCAAACCCGATGATAACAACCGGGTGGGGAAACCAGCGCGGGTCACCAATCGCAAGATCAAGCAGAAAGGCCGCTCCCAAGACAAAGGGAGAAATATGAAATATGGAATACCCGTATCCGGAGATCATATCTTCACCAGCCTCCTGAGATAATCCATATCGATGTTTTTCTTTACAATGCGGGCGAGATTATCTATGGCATTATCTTTTATTTCAGAATAGGAGCGTAAAACACCTATCGCCGGGAGCCCTCTGCCAGCGCGAATGCTGTTTAAAATCTTCCTCCTGAATGCATCGTTTTCAAAGATTCCGTGTATATACGTGCCCCAGCAGTTGCCGTTCATCGAACCATCCATCGTTTCCAGGTTCAATGCGTCCGGGCCGGTGGAGCGGGCGAATCCATTCAAACGCTGCATCCTGAACAGCCCGACCGCTCCCCGGCTCTCGCCCATGTGGATTTCGTAGCCCTTCAAGGGGAGACTGAAATCCCCAAACATTCCTCCCTGCACAACCTCCGCCTCAACGCGGCATGTCGTCTTTGTCTCATTGAAGACAGTCTCTATATCAAGCAGTCCGATACCGTCAACTTCCACATACCCGCCCTCGACATACTGTGGATCGTAAATCTTTTTTCCGAGTATCTGGTAACCGCCGCACATGCCCATGACCGGGATTCCCTTTGCATGTGCCCGCCTTACGCTTTCATCAAGAGACAGCTCCCTGAGAAAATTAAGGTCCTCCATCGTATTCTTCGACCCCGGAATAATGACAAAGTCGGCGTTCTCTATTTCAACCGGATTAATTGAATAGAGAAGCTCGACATCGGGCTCACAGGCAAGCGGATCATAGTCTGTAAAATTTGAAATATACTTAAGCCTTACAATAACAACCTTGATAGTTCCATATTCCGATTTCCGGTTTCCTGCTACAGGTCTCTGTTGCAATACCATCCCGTCTTCCTCGGGGAGTCCTGTTTCTGGAATGTAAGGGAGCACTCCGATCACGGGCCTGCCGGTCTTTTCCCGTATCATTTCAAGGCCGGGTTCCAGTATTGAAATATCACCGCGGAATTTATTGACAATATATCCCTTTATAAACCTGCTTTCCCTGCCGAGGAGCTTCACCGTCCCGAAAAGTGAGGCAAAGACACCACCTCTGTCAATGTCTCCAACCAGAATGACGGGAGCCCCCGCGTATTTCGCAACCGACATATTCACTATCTCGACATCTGTAAGATTGATCTCCGCCGGGCTTCCAGCCCCCTCAATCACGATCAGGTCATGCCCTGAAGCAAGTCTGTCATACGACTCCCGTACCGCCTTCCAGGCCGTCTCTTTAAATGCATAATACTCCACGGCCTTCATATGAGAATGGGGCCTGCCATGTATAATCACCTGAGAACCCTTCTCCCCGGAGACCTTCAGGAGAATCGGGTTCATGTCATTCACCGCTTCAAGCCTCGCAGCTTCCGCCTGCAGGGCCTGTGCCCTGCCGATCTCGCCTCCCTCGATGGTGATGTAGGAGTTCAAGGCCATGTTCTGTGACTTGAAGGGCGCCACATCAACCCCCATGTCACTGAATATCCGGCACAGCGCGGTAACCATCAGGCTTTTTCCTGCACCGGATCCGGTACCCTGTATCATTAATGCCCTTGTCATATAAAAAAGTAAAGTTTAAAAAACAAAGTTTGATGGTTTCGTAAAAAGACCCTGGTTGTCACCCTGAACTTGTTTCAGGGTCTCATAAGTCGTTTATTTATATAGATTCTGAACCAAGTTCAGAATGACAGAACACAGTATTTCTGACTTTTTACGAGTGTATCAAGTTTAAAAACATAGTGTTATGATTTTCCACTATCTTCAGTTTTACTCTTTGATCTTTGAATTTTTATTAATATCCCGGTTCTCCTTTTCCCCCGTCACACCCGCCTCGCCGAATGTGGCCATCTCCCTGTAAATCCTGAGCCCTGCCTCGATAAGCATCATTGCCATGGCTGCGCCTGTTCCCTCACCAAGGCGAAGATCAAGGTCGAGGATGGGCCGGAGTCCCATATAGTCAAGCATCACCCCGTGACCCGCCTCAACTGAGTTGTGGGCTGCGAAGAGGTAATCCGCAACTGCGGGATTCATAGTATATGCAATAAGGGCTCCTGCCGTTGAGATGAATCCGTCGATCACAACAGGAATACCTCTTGCCGCAGCGCCGAGGCAGAGTCCGGCAATCCCCCCTATTTCAGCGCCTCCGACCCTGGCAAGGACATCGACGGCATCCTTTGGGTCGGGCTTATTAACAGCCAGCGCCTTTTCAATGACCCTGACCTTATTCGATAAGGCTTCATCGCCGATACCCGTTCCCCGCCCCGTTACCTCATAAACCCTTCTGCCGGTAATTGCGGCAACTATGGCAGAAGAGGGCGTGGTGTTTGCTATCCCCATATCACCCGCAGCAAACATCGTGTATCCCTTATCTGCATATTCATGGGCAAGTCCCGTGCCGGCCTCAAGACAACGGATCGCCTCATCCCCGGTCATCGCCGGACCCTTTGCTATATTCCCGGTGCCGTGAACCACTTTTCTTTTTATCAGGCCGTCCATATCATCAAAATCATAGTTAACACCGATATCGACAACCACGACCTCAGCCCCTGCATGCCGTGCTAGAACATTAATCCCCGCCCCTCCGTTTATGAAATTGAAAACCATCTGGGGGGTGACCTCTGCAGGATAAGCGCTCACACCCTCCCCTGCGACACCGTGGTCCCCCGCAAAAGTAAACACGGCCTTCTTCGGCAGCTCCGGCATCTCCTTGCCGTAGATCGCCACAAGCCGTCTTGCAAACTCTTCAAGCCTGCCAAGACTGCCGGGAGGCTTTGTCAGGTTGTCGAGTCTCCTCTGCGCAAGGTCGCACAATTCCTTTCCGACCGGTTTAATGTCTGAAAAAGTTTCAGTGATGCTCATATCAATACCTCCTCATCCTTGATCACAGAGGGCACAGGGATTTTTTCAATCTCTCCCCTGTCCACTCTGTGTCAAAACAGTTCAGCCTTTTATCTTGACGGGTATCCCGCTTGCAACCATATACACCTCATCAGCTACCGCTGCGACCTTCTGGTTCATCCTCCCCGCCAGGTCTCTGAACCGCCGTGCTATTTTATTCCCGGGTACGATTCCCATACCCACCTCGTTTGAGACAATAAACAGATGCAGATCCGCGGATGAATTTAATTCTTTGAGTCTATCGACGAATCTACTGATTTCAGTCTCGATACCGGCGGAGACTATATCCCCCCGGAGATCCCCCTTTCCAGGAGAATCAGGGGAGGTCAATTTATTATTCATCATCAAATTCGACAGCCATAGAGTCAGACAATCAATAAGAATTACTCCGTATTGAGCCTTAATCCTCTCCAGCACGCCTGAGAGATCAAATGCTTCTTCAACAGTATCCCATTCCCGTCCTCTCTCGTCTTTATGGTATTCAATCCGTTCCTTCATTTCCCCGTCACGCGGTTCAGCCGTTGCAATATAGACCTTTTTACCATGAAGCTGTTCGGCCTTGTGCAGGGCAAATGAACTCTTGCCGCTTCTTGCTCCGCCCGTAATAAAGATGGTCTTCATTTCTTGTCAGAGCCCTCCATGTCATTCTCAAACATCCCGTTTAGAATGTTATTCGCGCAGAAGCTTCCGCACATCGTACATGTGTCTCCATCACCGTTCCCGCGCCTGGCCTTGATCCCTTTTGCCCTCTCGCTATCGATGCAGAGAGCATACTGCTTTTGCCAATCCATATCCCTTCGAGCCCTTGACATCTCCTTATCATCTTTCCGGTTCCCGAGCTTGATCATGTCACCCGCATGGGCAGCGACGCGTGCGGCCATTACTCCCTCCCTCACATCTTCAGGAAAAGGCAGCCCAAGATGTTCAGACGGTGTTACATAACAGATAAAATCCGCGCCATAGGCAGACGACAGTGCGGCGCCGATGGCAGCGGCTATATGGTCATACCCGGGAGCGATATCGGTCGTAATGGGCCCGAGCATATAAAAGGGGGCATCCCCCGACATCCTCTTCTCGAGGATCACGTTCGCCTCAATTTCATCAATGGGGATATGCCCGGGCCCCTCAACCATCGTCTGGCAACCCCGGCCTCTCCCGATCTCTGCAAGCTCACAGTTGATAAGGAGTTCCTGTATCTGGACACGGTCGGTCGAGTCATGAATGGCCCCGGCCCTGAACCCGTTCCCGAGACTGAGCACTACATCGTGTTTCTTCAAAATCTCAACCACACGGTCAAAGTGCTCATAGAGAGGGTTCTCCATATTATTATGTTCCATCCACGCGACCATGTAGGAACCGCCTTTTGACACAAGCCCCCCGTAACGGTAGCTCTGCTTGCGAAGCATCTCGACTGTTCTCCGGTTGATACCACAGTGGATCGCCATGAAACCGACCCCCTCTTCGCACTGTTTTTCGGTTACTTCAAAGAGAAGCTCCTTCGGCATCTTTACCGCTGCACCATATTTTTCGATAGCGGTTGCAAACGCCTCATAGAGCGGCACCGTACCGACCGGAAGCTCTACAGCATCCATAACCTCTTTTCTTATTCCGGCGATGTCTCCGCCAACACTCAGGTCCATCAGAGTGTCTGCACCGTACCTTTCGGCGACCCTCGCCTTTTCTACCTCCATGTCAATATCAACTATATCCGTCGATGTGCCGATAGACGCGTTCACCTTCGTCCTGAGTCCCCTGCCGATGCCGATGATCTTTTTTATCCTGTCTTTGTTTGCAGGAATAACGATTTTGCCTGATGCTACACGATTTCCAACAATCCCGGCATCGAGTCCCTCATCAGCTGCGACTGCTGTCATTTCTTTCGTGATCTCACCTTTTACTGCTCTTTCTATCTGTGTCATAGATTCCTCCATTCTGTTTATAATCATCATTCACTCTTTCCCGGGCTCCCTGCCGCGCCGCAATCCCTAATCAGTGTCTATGTATAAAGTCAGTCTCTCTATCTGTCATTCCGGCAGTCCTTAAGCCGGAATCTATTCTTTTCTATAAGTTCTGAATGCCAGATTACAGATTTCGAGCATGACAAAAATAAAAAATGGTAATTTATACACAGACTCTATTTAAGGACAAACCTGACAGGCAGCCTGGTCCGCGATTTAACCGGCATACCGTTTAGAGTAGCAGGACGAAAACTTGAATCCCTGATAGCCTCTACCGCCGAGCGGTCAAACCCGAATCCTGCACCCTCCAGTACTTCCACCTTCATCAGATGACCAAGCTCATCGATCAACAGCTTAAGGACAACCCTGCCTTCCTTGCCCATTCTCCTGGCAAAAAGTGGATACACCGGTATCTCCTGTTTAATGAATCCCGGCCCGTTTCCGCTTCCGAACCTGCCTGTATAAACCCAGCCTTCGTAATCAGCTTTATTCGCCTTATCACGACTCGCAAAGGATGCCAGAGAGTCACCGCCACCATGCATGGGATCAACTGCACCGTTAATAACACTATTCCCATTCCAGGTTTTCGTATCTTTATTTATGCGGGCGATTTCTGTTCCGGCCGGTTGCACGCGAGTCGCTATATCCTCCGCCATGAGATGTGCCTGCTCATTATCATCGGTGTCCGGAGTGTTCTCCGGTTTCTTTACTTTCCCGGCCTCTTCCGTCTTAATAACCATGGGATGGTTATCGTGCACTGCAGGAGACGCTTTTTTCCTCAATCCCGCTATGTCCGGCCTGTTCTCTCCGGAGGTCGGCGGCTTCTTACCCGTTAACTCCTCTGCCCCGGATATTATGACCTTTATTGAAGCAAATTCCTCTCTCTTGACCGCTGTACCTGTGATAAAAAGAAAGGACAATATCAACACATGGAGTATAGAGGATGCAATTATGCCATGCATCCGGTTCATTCCGCTTTTACCTGCCAAACTCATTGCATTGTTTCCTGATAAGGTTAATATCCGAATGAGACCATACCATTACCCTGATCAAATATCTTCAAATCAATATCAAAGGCCTCCTTGAGCAGTTCAGCTGTTATGACATCAGAGGGAACACCTGACGCGATTATTCTGCCTTCTTTAATCACATACAACTCATCAAACCGGAATGCCATATTTATGTCATGCAAGGCCATGATAATCGAGATATCCTTTTCCCTGCGAAGTTCCCTTAGAAGTCTTATGAATTCTATCTGGTACTTGACATCGAGATTTGCAAGCGGCTCATCGAGGAGAAGTATCCCCGCCCCCTGAAGAAGAGTCATGGCAATATAGACCCGCCTCCGTTCACCCCCGCTTAATTCACTGATCGGAGAGAATAATTTATCTTCAAGGCCGACCATGGATACGGCCTCTTCAGGTGACAGTTCAGGCATGATATCATAAGGATAAAGCCCCATGCTTATCAGTTCCTTTACAGTAAACGGAATGCTTATATCGAGCAGCTGCGGAAGATAACTTAAGAGCTTTGCCCTGTCTTTGCCCCTGTAATCGTATATAGATTTTCCCCATAGCAAAATCCGGCCTGCAGCAGGCCTGAGGATACCTGCAGTTAGTTTCAGAAGTGTAGACTTGCCCGAACCATTAGCTCCTATGATCCCCACGAATTTTCCGCTGTCAACGGACATCGAAAGATCATCTATAAAATTATCGACTCCATAAGAAAACGATATATTCCTTAACTCGATAATTCCCATATGACCGATTCCTTATTGTTCACCCAGGATGCCCTTTTTTCTTAAAAGATAGAGAAAATAGGGCGCTCCGATAATCGCCGTTATTATCCCGGACGGAAGCTCCATCGGAGCGGCAACCGTCCTCCCTATGGTGTCGGCCACGCACAACAGGGTTCCACCTGCTATCGCCGACATGGGGATTAATATCCTTGAGTCCGCACCCACTAAAAACCGGATTATATGCGGAATGACCAGACCTATAAAACCGACAACTCCGCCCAATGATACAGACGAAGCAGTCATAAGGCTAACCGATAAAAATAACAGGGTCCTCTCCTTATTCGGAGAAAAACCCAGGCTGTGGGCTATCTCATCCCCGAGCATCAGGGCATTCAACCCCTTTGCCCTCCAGAGGGCAAGCACAAAACCGGCTGATATGAAAACAAATCCATATGGTATGAGAACCCAGTCCGACATGGAGAGGTCACCGAAGATCCATAACAGCGCCCTTCTTATCCCCTCATTGGTAGATATGCTCAATATCAGCATCAGCAATGCATAGAAAAGGAAACCGAGCCCTACCCCTGCAAGCAGCAGTCGCTCCGGCCACAAACCTCCTCTCTTATATCCGATCGCACCAACCAGGATACCCGCAACAACAGCTCCGATAAATGCCAATACGGGTATAGTAAAATAACCAAATACCGAACTGCCGAGGAGGAGTCCGAATGAGGCCACTAATGCAGCGCCGGTTGATATCCCAAGCACATATGGGTCTGCGAGGGGGTTTCTTAATATGCCCTGCAGGACGGCCCCGGATGCGCCAAGCGCGGAACCCATGAGCATGGCAATTATTAGTCGCGGCAGGCGTATGGACATTATAATCCTGCTCCCGGTAGCGCCCATGGCAAATGGATTTATGATTCGCGGCCCGATAAAGAGAGAAACCGCAACAATAAAAAACGCACTGGTTGTTATTAATGCAACTCTCCTCATATCACTGTTCCGATTCAGCCTTACTCAGATATCCCGAGATTTCTTTAATCCCGTCAATCACCCTCGGGCCGATCCTGTATAGTGCGTCGCTCGTGAAATAAACCCGCCCTTTCCTGACCGCATCGAGCATGTCAAGCTTCTTAAGCAGCCCGCTGGAAAGTTCATCCATACCGCTTCCCTTTCCAATAAAAATGACATCGGGAGAACGGCGGATAAGCTCTTCAATAGAATATCTGGGATACCTCGATCCCGCATCCGCAGCTATATTATCCCACCCGAGCATTGTTAACGTATCATCGATCGCGGTATCCGGCCCCGCAACAATGAGAGGTGCGGGCCATACAATAAAAACCGCTTTCTTACGTATGACATTATGCGAATCGTCTTTCAATAAATATTTTGCTTTAATTATTGAATCACTGACGGCCGCCTCTATATGTTCAGCCAGTTTTTCCGCCCTGGCCTTCACCCCGAGCAAAGAACCGATTTTCCTTATCTCATCCGGGAGTTCCGATATCCGGGTTGCACTGGAGACATATGTCCTGATGCCAAGGCGTCTCAATCTAATTTCAACCTCTTTTGGATTGCCGTCTGTCGTGAGGATTACAATATCAGGATTTAATCTTACAATAGCCTCGAGGGAAGGATTAACCATGCCGCCTATTTTGGCCTTTTCCCTGACCCGGGGGGGATAATCGCTGAAACTGGTAACGGCCACAATCCTGTTTTCAAGCCCGAGGGCATAGAGTATCTCCGTGATACTCGGTGCAAGCGATATAATCCTTTGAGGCGGCAAGGCATAAGCAACCCCATGAAAAAGCATGCAAAAGATCGCAGCAATAAATAACCGCTTCATGATCTTCCTTTACCTCATAATTCTAAATATCAAGGCTTACTCCAAAGAGATAGTTCCTCCCGGGTGAAGGATAAAACGCCTTTTCACTGCTGAAGGTTGCCATGTTGAAACCTATGACCCCATACTCGGAGTATTCCTTATCGGTTAAATTATTTATATCCAGAAAGGCGGAGAGCTTTTTCCATTTATACCTGAATTTTGCATTCAGCACCGTATAATCCTTCTGTTTAGTGAAGCTGTTTGAAAAATCACTGATAAAACGGCGCTTCCCCGTATATACACCATTTAATGCAAGGGATGCCCCATTGGAAGAAAGTACTGTTCCAAGCGTTGCTTTATGCCTGGGCACACCCGGGAAATCATTACCTTTAAACTGACCGCCCCTGATCCCGGCATCCGTATAAGTATAGCTTCCATTGAACGCCAGCCAGTCGAAAAAACCGGCGTTAAAGGATAGCTCAACTCCATCGCGCCGGGTCTTACCATCAATGTTTTCATTCGCATAAGTCACAGGGTTATAGAAAATCTCCCTGTCGGTTTCAATGCGGAATATGTTAATGTGCGCATATGATACATCTGTAAAATAATGTCTTACCCCTATCTCGTAATCGCGGGATGTCTGCGGCGTCAGCCCGGTATTTACAGTATTTGTAAAGAAACTAAAGTATTCATCAAAGAGGGGATATCTGAAACTCCGCGCATAACTCATATAGCAATATGACTTGTTGCGGTACTTGTAGTTTATCCCTAATGTGTACAGATTCTCATTAACAGATACACTTCCCGGACTGCCGGGATCGAATTGAAAATCCGCCTTATCATAGCGGTAGCCCGCAGAAAGCGTAATGTTATTTAATGCGACAAACTCATTATTTACGTAAATACCGTAGTTCTTCTTCTCAAAATTGAAATTACCAACCGTATGAGAACCAAAAAACAGGGAATCGTTTGTAATATTTTCCTTTGCATCTTCATAATCATAGCCGATGGTTAAAGTGTTTCCGGCATTGCCCATATTGCTTTTCAACAGCAGCCGCGGAGAGACGGACAGAGTCTTTATCCCCGTATCACCGGTAAATTCTCCGCCGGAAAAAGAAGCGAATGTAAGAGAATGCCTTTTCCTGTAAGATGCATCGAGCTTGAAACTGCTGTCCTTCCGGAAATAAATCTCAGGTCCGGCCTTAAAATAATAGTCCTTGACCCTGGCAAAATCATCCGGATGCAGGGACTGCGTCCTCGACTGTTCAAGCTGATTTTCAAAGAGGGAACCCGGAAGTCCTGAATCGTTCTTGTGGTAGCCGCTGCTGAAATTGAGCCGCACGAGATTTCCAGGATAATAACTCAGATCAAGACCTGCATCCTTTGCCTTTGTCTTACTGTTATCCCTGTAACCGTCAGAATTCAGGTATGTCCCGGATACGGCATACGACAGGCTGTTCAGTCTGCCGCTTACATGGGCACTGCCTTTATACGTGCCGTAACTTCCGGCGCTTCCCGACACCCCGGCACTGGATTTGTTCCCTTCTCTGGTGATTATATTTACCACACCCCCGGATGCATTGTCCCCGTATAGAACAGCCCCCCTGCCTCCTCTGACGATCTCTATCCTCTCCACCCTTGACAGTGGGATCTGGGTCCAGTCGGTGCCGCTCAGGTCTGCCTCGTTGACCCTTCTGCCGTCAACCAGCACGAGCGTATTGGACCCGGCAGTCTCACCGAATCCTCTCAAGTCCACTGTATAATAGCGGTGGCTTCCGGTTATATCACTGACCTGGACGCCGACCTGATCTCTCAGGAGCTCAGGGATGTTCTGCGCTGTTGAATTATTGATGTCCTTTTCAGTGATTACGGTTACGTTGGCAGGTATGTCTTTCACTTCTTCCTGGTACCTGTTTGCTGTTACCACAACTTCTCCCATCTGATTTTCAACACCGAATGCAGGGCCGGCGGATACAAGAGAGAACAACAGCATGTAAGGAGCCATTTTAATAATGTTCATCCGGATGGCGTCCGAAATCCTTGAGAGTTTTTTACCGAATACGGCAAAGGGTGGGAAAAAAGGCGTGAAAAGATACTTCATCGTTGTAGTCCTCCCGCGAGGTATTTGGCAGATGGTGAAGTATTCCGGCTCAGGGCTGCCTACTTGCCCGCCTTCCCATCCAGGCATTACCCGGGACAGTGGCTTTTAGGCTGGGATAGATTGTTGGGGATCGGCAACGAAAAACGAATCCCTAAACCCTAATCCCTGCCTTTTCAGGCTTTCGTTCCCTTCACGGCTGCGGGGCAGCGGGGGATTTTCACCCTCTTCCTCACAACCATCTGTGCCGCCAGAGGAAAATCCCCTGGCCGACTGCTTTATTCAAACAGAAAGCGGGATTCAATGTCAAGGATGTACTGATCAGCCGGTAATCGGTAACATCTTATCATTGGCAGCTATTTGAAGAGTTATTCAGACTGCAGGCAATCAGCCCTGAAGTATATCACGTACCAGTCCCAAAGTACCTTTAACACCATAACTTTTCAGGATAGTCCTGAATTTGGATGACCATGAAAAGACAAAACTTGCCGGATGTTTAATATTTTTGCACCATGCATAGTCATATTCCCATACCCTCGTATCCCCTGCACCGAGACTTTCCAATATCTTCCGGTTCTTCTCCCTGTCTCTGTCAAGGGAATAGACATTTATTGCACCGGGATCACCGTTCCAGGACTTGGCGCTCTCTATCTCTCCCGAATCTATCAATGGCTTCAACCTGTCGGCAAGCTCTTCGATCCGGCTCTTTGAATCAAAGATGATCCACTTCCCGCCCGATTCCAGCCATTCATCCCTGTCTATCGATCTTTCAGTATCAGGCAGGTACCACGTCCATAACTTGTCCCTTACTATCTGCAACAGTCTCTCCGGAAAATAAAGTGTTTATTACATCACGAATCCGGCGATAAGCAGTGCTGTTTATCGCTGAATCCCGGTACATCTTTCACAACACGATTGATTATCCTTAAATATAAAAAAATCTTTCCTATCCAATTTCCAAATACATCAGCAGAATTCCAGGGGCTTATCCGTGGAATTCCGGTGCTAAATGGCATTAGATGGACATAAATCATGCAAAACGCATATATCATGCCGGGGCTTTTTTGCATTGCATACACTCCTGCCATGATAGATGAGAAGATGCGAAAGGTTTGACCATTCTTTTTTGGGAGTAATCTTCATGAGGTCCTGTTCGATCTTAACAGGATCCTGATTTTCTGTGAGCCCCAGCCTGTTTGAGAGCCGTCTTACATGTGTATCAACCGCTATACCTTCATTAATGCCAAATGCATTTGAAAGAACTATATTTGCGGTCTTGCGGGCAACCCCCGGAAGTGTAATTAGTTCTTCCATGGTTCCCGGAACCCGTGAATTGAATCTCTCCACTATCATTCCGGCCGCTCCCCGGATGTTCTTCCCCTTGTTTTTATAAAAATTGACCGACCTGATATCTTCCAGGAATTTTTCCAGCGGGGCACAGGCATAGTCGTTGATGTTTTTATACTTCCTGAAAAGCTTTTCCGTAACCTTATTAACATGAACATCCGTCGTTTGGGCCGAAAGGATGGTTGCGACAAGAAGCTCAAACGGATTTGCATGTTTCAGGGCAGTTTCTTGTTCCGGGTATTCTCTTTTCAACCGTTTCAGTATCTCATCAATCATTCTATTTGAATTCATAATGTTTCTTTTAACCATTCATCTTGAGAAAGAACCGATCGAAGGGTTAAAGCTCAGACATAAAGAAATTCTCATTCCTTTCCGCCCCGACTGTTGTAGCCGGTCCGTGGCCCGGCAGAATCCTGGTCTCATCCGGCAGGGATATAATGCGCCTGAAAGAGTCCTTCATCTTATCGATGCTCCCTCCGGGGAAATCCGTTCTGCCGATAGAGCCGGCAAAGACCGTATCGCCCGAAAAGAGGATGCCTTCACCGTACAGACATATGCCGCCGGGACTGTGGCCGGGTGTATGCAATACTTCAAATTTCAAGGAGCCTAACCCTACTGAATCTCCCTCCCGTACAAACATATCCGGTTCAGGGAGTTCATCAATATCATATCCCCAGAATGCGGCCATGTCTTTCGCAGCCGCATATACCTCTTTCTCATCACCATGCATAATGAGTTTTGCCCCCGTTTCTTTTTTCAGCTCAGGGATGGCGCCGACATGGTCGAAGTGAGTATGAGTACAGACAATATACTTTACAGCCAGGTTATCTTCAGATATCAGATCGATAATCCTGTCCGGTTCATCTCCGGGATCAATTACCATCGCCTCTCCGCTGCTTTCGTCGTAAACAACATAGCAGTTTTCTTCAAGCTGACCTACAACAAGACTCTTTATTCCTACTCCCACACAACACCTCCCGGGCTCGATGGAGCCGTAAAAAGCTCTTCTGTCATTCTGAGCCATGCCCTGAGCCTGCCGAAGGGTTGTCGAAGAATCTCAAAAACGGGATTCTTCACCGGCGCCCGGCATGACAATTCAGGATTTTTTACCTGTTCATCAAGCTTAAATAGTGTCTATCCATAAAGTCAGTCTCTCTATCCGTCATTTCCCGACTTAGTCGGGGAATCTATTCTTTTCTATAAGTTCCGGATGTCCCGAACGCTTTCAGGACATGACAAAAATAAAAAACGGCAATTTATACACAGACACTCAATAACATTAAAATTACTCTGTAACAGATAGATTACCAGAATAGATAAGCCTTCATCAACAAAAGGAGGGGTGCAATAATGAAAGGCGCGAATAAGATGGGCTTTTACGAAGCCATCAGGAATAAAAACAGGCAGGATAAATCCTGCCTGTCCGGATAATTCGTCTCGATTTGAGAAAAAATCAGAAGAATATCTTCAGGTTGATAAGCATACCCATGGATACCAGCAACGCATAGATACACAGAGACTCGATCATCGCAAGACCAATAATGAGCGTGGTTGTGATCTTACCCGATGCACCGGGGTTTCTTCCGACCCCTTCACATGCCTTGCCGAGACCTATACCCTGGCCTATACCTGTACCGAGGGCGGCGAGGCCGATAGCAACGCCGGCGCCTATAACCGCCATTGCACTAACGTTTGAACCTGATACAGCCCCATCGGCAGCAAAGGCAGCCGGAGCCAAAAGGCATACGAGCACAAGCGCCAGCAGGATAACAGAAATACGTTTTTTCATCACGTGTCTCCTCCTTTCCGAATGTCTGGAATTAATGTGCCTCTTCAACGGCACCCGCAAGATAACAAACAGCTAAAAGCGTGAAAACAAACGCCTGAATAAGACTTACAAGTGTTCCCAGCGCCAGCACCAAAGTCGGCAGAATAATAGGAGCCAGAAGTACAAGTACGCCAAGGAGGATATGCTTTGCCATCATGTTCCCGAAAAGCCGGACAGACAATGTCACAGGCCTTACAAGATGGCCGATAATTTCTATCACAAACATCAGAAGCATAAGAGGCAGGCCGATAATGGACCTGATGGGCCCAAGGAAATGATTAATATACTTGAATTTATGTACCTTGATACCATAATAATGGGTAGCAAAAAATACCGGCACTGCACAGGCGGCAGTGGCGTTAATATTTGCCGTAGGAGAATCAAATCCCGGGATCAGACCGAAGAAATTACAGACAAGAATATATAGGAAAAGGGTCCCCATGAGAGGGAACAGCATTTCTCCCCACTTCCTGCCCATGTTTTCCACTGATAAATCAAGGATGGAATCAATAACGGTTTCCACAAAATTCTGAGTGCCGCCCGGCACCAGTTTAAGGGATTTTCTGACAATAATAGCTACTGTTATCAGAAAAATAGACGCAATAAAAGCAAAAGTCACATAAGCGGGAAGTCCCGGTATGTTGATAACGGCTTCTGATTCCACAGTCTCCTCCTCAACAAAGAAAAATCGTCCTTATCATACTTGTGAAGATATTTAAATGTCAAGTTTAAAGGCAGAATTTCAGGTTTAATTTTTTTAATACACCTACAAAAAAGATTTATCCCGACAGGCCCCGACTTTGCCGGGACAGGCGGCAGACCACGGCACTTGCCGTAGATGAATATAGTCAGCCGGGATGTCGTCCATATCGGGGTGTTAGACCTGTCCCGGCAAGATCGGGGTTGGTCCCACGGGTTTGTTCGTGGCTCCATTGACATCTTCAAAGGATTAGACTATTATTGAAAATATGATTAGAAGAAAATGCATATTGATCATGCTTCTTCTGTCACTGTCTTTTCTTGTATCCTGCAAGGACAGCTCAAATCCCATCTCAAAATATGGTGATACAGTCATTGATAAGTACAAGAGCACTCAACAGTTTGGTGACCGGATGAGTTTAAAAAATCTTCAGCAGGCCGTAACTACATTCCGGGTGGCAAACAGCAGATTACCCGGGGATCTCGATGAACTGGAAAGATTCACGGGCGAGACAATCGATAAAAACAAGTTCGAATACGACTCATCGACAGGCACTCTGACCTTAAAAAAATAATCATAAGTCTCCCCTGTCCAGCGTCCTGTACTGAACAGCCTCTGAAATATGGTGAGTACGGATATACTCTGATGCATCGAGATCGGCTATTGTCCTTGAAACCTTGAGTATACGGGTATAAGCCCTCGCAGAAAAACCGAGTTTATGCATTGCATTGTCGAGGAGTCCCTTTGCGTCTTCTTCAAGCCTGCAGTATTTTTTTATCTGCCGGGTATTCATCTGCCCGTTTGAATAAATCCTGTCCTTTTTGAATCTTTCAGTCTGCACCCGGCTTGCGGAAACCACCCTTCCCCTGATCGTTCCGGAAGACTCGCCGGAGTATTCAGACGACAGATCTTTATATTTTACTGCCGGGACCTCGATATGTATGTCTATCCTGTCGAACAGGGGGCCGGATACCTTGCTGCGGTATCTCTGTATCTGGCCGGCTGCACACGTACAATGATGCCGCGTATCACCAAGATAACCACACGGGCAGGGGTTCATTGCAGTAACAAGCATGAATGATGCGGGATATGTAATGGAGGCTACAGCCCTCGAGACCGTCACCTCTCCATTTTCTATCGGCTGGCGCAATACCTCAAGCACATTCCGCTTAAATTCCGGGAGTTCGTCAAGAAAAAGGACTCCTCTGTGCGCAAGCGAGACTTCACCGGGTTTAGGCATCTGTCCCCCTCCGATCAATGCTACATCGGATATCGTATGATGGGGAGAACGGAAGGGCCTCGTTGCCAGGATTGGTTTACCGCTCTTCATCAAGCCGGCAACACTGTGTATCCGGGTTGTCTCAAGTGACTCTTCGAATGTCATCGGAGGAAGAATACCCGCAATACGTTTTGCCAGCATCGTCTTGCCTGAACCGGGCGGGCCGATCATCGCTATATTGTGTGCCCCTGCAGCCGCTACTTCGAGCGCCCTCTTTGCATGTTCCTGTCCCTTGACATCGGAGAAATCATCTTCGTAAACCGAGGACTCCTTCATGGCGTCGTTGATATCGACATAATGCGGCTGAATCTGCGATACACCATTGAGGAAATCGATGACCTCGGAAACGTTCCTTGCCCCGAATACGTCTACTCCCCTTACTGTTGCGGCTTCCGCTGCATTTTCCCTGGGAACGATGACACCTTTTAACCCATTCATATTCCTTGCCGCCATCGCAATGGAAAGTGTTCCCCTTACAGGTTTTATGGTCCCGTCGAGTGAAAGTTCGCCGGTAAACAGATAATCCCTTACCCTGTCTACAGCGACGACACTTTCAGAGGCAACAATCCCCAGCGCTATCGGCAGGTCAAAGGATGAACCTTCTTTCTTAAGATCGGCGGGTGCAAGGTTTACGGTAATCTGTTTCAGAGGAAAATTGAATCCTACATTCTTCAGTGCTGCCCTGACCCTGTCCTTGCTCTCCTTTACGGCCGCATCGGGGAGTCCCACCATGGAAAAGTGCGGCAACCCCTTGGCGGTAATATCCACCTCTACTTCAACAGGATAAGCATCTATCCCGAGAACTGTAGCGCTTAAAACCTTTGAAAGCATGGTCCGGTTCCCTCCTTTTTTTCCTGTGCTTCAGGGAATGCAACACTAATTATATTTTTATGAAGCGATATTATTCAAGGGTAACGGCCGTCACTCCCGTTCCGCCCTCTGATGACTCACCGCTCCTCCATCTCTTCACAAGCGGATTTTCAGTCAGGTATTCTCTTATCACCTTCATGAGTATTCCCTGCCCTATCCCGTGGATAACCAGAACATCATTGAGCCCCCCCAGTACAGCATGGTTAAGGAACCGGTCGAGCCTGGCAACCGCTTCATCAGCCCTTGAACCTACCAGATTTATTCGAGACGATACAGTCTCCGCCATGTTACCGGCCGGTTTTTCTCCCGACCCGGCATCCAACGATATACCCCTTTGCGGCCTTACATCCGATGCAGGCACCTCAACCTCCATATCACCTGCCCGCACTTTTATCCTGTTCCGCCTTTCGTCCTTCCCCACTACCGAAGCATCATAACTGAGAGATTCAATAAAAACAGTATCTCCGATATTGATACTATCCGCTTCCAGTTTCTCTCCATCCTCTTTTCGGTACCTTTCAACCTCACGGCTCATTTCCATCTGAATGGTTGTCACTTCCTTTAAACTTTTCTTTGTTTCTTCCCTGTTCTTTATTTTCAAATCTTCAATATATGCATACATTTTTCTCTTTGTGTCCGAGATTATACCAACGGCATCTTCATATGTCTTTTCCATTATCTCCCTGTGCTTTTCGTCAGTCTCAGCCACCCTTTCATTCAGCTGTATTTCAATTTCCTGTAATTCCCGCTGCAGCTGTTCCAGTTTCCCCAGCCGTTCTTCATACTCTGCACGTTTCCTTACAAAATCAGAGAGAAGGTTATCAAACTCGATATTGCCCGTACCAATAAGTTCCTTTGCATTATTAATGACGTCATCCCGGAGCCCGAACTTCCTGGCTATCTCTATTGCATGAGACCGGCCCGGCAACCCGATTCTCAATCTGTAAAGTGGTGAAAGGGTATCATTATCAAAATCCATGGACGCATTTATCATCCCGCAGGTATTCTGTACGTATCCCTTTATGCCCATTAGATGTGTTGTTGCAAATACCAGGGCCCCCCGTTTTTTGACTCCATTCAGTACTGCACAGGCTATGGCAGCCCCTTCTTCCGGGTCTGTACCTGTGCCGAGTTCATCAATAAGAACGAGGGTATCCGCCTCAGCCTTTTGTAATATCCGGGAAATATTGGAAATATGGGCTGAAAATGTCGAGAGATTCTCTTCAAGAGACTGTTCATCCCCCATATCGACAAGAATCTTCCGTATTACCGGAATACTCGATGAAGAGTCGGCAGGAATGGGTATCCCGGACATGGCCATTAAGATAATAAGGCCTACCGTCTTTATGGCAACGGTTTTACCACCGGCATTCGGGCCGGTTATCACCATCACCCTTTTTTCTCCCCCAAGAGACACGTCAAGAGGCACAACCCCCCCGTTATCACCTGCTTTTCCCAGTGCTATTGTCAGAAGCGGATGTCTACCCGCTTTTATCTCAACCCTGCCGGTATCATTAAGCAGCGGTATCTTCATCTCAAGATCAGCCGCAAACCTCGATATTGAATCGATGGTATCAAGATACACGAGCGCCCTGAATTCGGAAGAAATGTCATCTGCAATGTTCCTGATATCGTCACATAGAGCCTTCAATATCCTGATTTCCTCGGCTTTTCGCCCGGCAACCAGGTTTTCCAGTTTATTGGCAAGTGCAATAATAGCCAACGGTTCAATGAAGGCCGTCTCTCCCGACTTTGATACATCGTGGACAACACCGTCCACCATTCCCTTTGAGTCCATCCTGACCGGTATCACCCACCTGCCCGCCCTTTTTGTAATAAAATCATCCTGCATGAATACAGCTGTTTTTTCATTTCTTACCATCTCTTCCAGTTTTTTCCTGATCCTGTTTTCAACACCGCGTATCTGCCTCCGCAGATCCGATAGAAGGAAAGAGGCGCCATCCAGGATATTGCCCTCTTCATCTATGGAAAGCTCCAGTTTGCCGATAAGTTCCGGGTGACCGGAAAGATGCCCTGTCAATCTCCGCAACGAAGGCAGGTCATCCCGTGCATTAACCTGATCGAGAACAGATAATCCTATTCTCAGCACAGGGACAAACTCTGCAAGTTCAGAAGCGTCCAGGACCGCTCCTTCCGGCATTACGGTTTCCAGCAGCCCGGTAATGTCGGAAAATTCCGAAAGCCTTAGAGGATCACCATCTTCGGCAAGCCTGGTTATCTCCTTTACAAGTTCGAATCTTTTTTCAATATCTTCTCTGCTGCCAGAAGGTTCTATGGTAAGGATGGATTTGTGAGATGCTTCACTTCTTGAATATCCGGCAATATTTTGGAGGAGCCTATGAAAATCGAGAAGTTCGAAGGAGTTGTCCCCAGTCATCGAATACCCGTTTGCTCCGCATGGTACTGTTTCAGAAATTCATCATATACACTGTTCGGATCAGATAAATGCGTTACTTCTATTCTAAAGATATCCGCACCCCTGTTACGGTAAAACTCCATGAGAGACGCCGTCCTCTTTCGATATAGCCCTATCTTCTTCATGACCAGGTCATGATTGTCATCAGACCGTTCCGCCCTGTCTTCGCCCGTATTCTTTTCGATCCTGCAAAGGATATCACTCTCGCTGCAGGAGAGTTCAATAACAGTCCCGACATTTACAATACCGGTCATCTGCTCAGCCTGGCCGATATGTCTCGGAAGTCCGTTCAGTATGATAATATCAGCCTTTTTTATCCTTTCTCTTTCAATAAATGTGTAAAAAATCTTCCTTGCAATATAAAACTGCTCGTTTTCAAGTAGTAGCCCATCATTTAGAACACCCCTTACAAAATTCAGTTCATCCTTTGTGAAAGCACTGATACCGGCACCGGGAAAGGCAATATTTCTGAGTTCACTGCCAAAATCGAAATGGACACACCCGAGGCCACCGATTCCCCTGAAAGAAATCATATCGCCAAGCGGAGTTTTACCTGCTGCCGTTGGTCCGAGGAGAAGGATTGCCCGATGTAAACTTATATATCTCAATTGCTAAAGGCCGACCTTCTCCGCTATCTTTTTTTTCTGTTCTTCCAGAGCCTTCTGGCCATATTCAAAGGCCTTTAAAACTTTCTCTCTGGCGCCGGCGGAAAGATCAGATCCCTTGCCGATAATACTCTCCGCCCTATTCTTGACGTCTTCTGCGAACTCATGCACCCTGTTAACAGTATCATCAGCAATATCAGCCATGTTATCTTTCATACGGTTTGCTGCCAATGCAATGTCATCACGTGTTTCCTTGCCGGCTTTTGGAGCATACAGGCTGGCGATAAAGGCTCCCAGCAATCCTCCAAGCAGGAATGCACCAGCGATTTTTGAAGAATTATCAGCCATTTTTCCTCCTCCTTTCATGAATAAAGAATAATTTTCGGTCAACAGGGACAAAAATTCAGAGTCAACTATTATCAAAAGACCGTACTTCGTTCAGTTTTTCCCGAAATAGCTGCCATGCATTGTAAACTTCCCGGAAATGATCCGTTTGAATCTTGGAGCATAGATAAGATCATATACATCTTCTTTATCAGGAAAAAGAATCAGCGCAGCCTTCTTCGCGTCCTCCATTATCCTATATGCCTCCTGGATGGAAAGGTCAGACTGCATAAGGACCGACCGGGCGAGATCAACGATGAATCGCAATCTTCTCATCCTTCTGTTCTCTTCTTCAACAAGTCTATCCATATCGTCACCATCCAAGCGTAACATCCCTCTTTTATTATTATAACAGTAATAAACAGTTGCATTCCAGGGAACCGGATAATTATTTGTGACGGTAAATGAGCATCAGAAACCGGAGAACAGACTGGTTGTTCATTATCTCTTAATTGAGAAAAGCGGGTCGGCTATTGACTGGTTCCTGCAAATAGGGCACCTCCCGGGCTTGGCAAGTTTATCTCTTTTTTTGAAAACAAAACCGCATTTCCTGCATTCAGACGGCGTAACTGTGAGTCTATATCCTCTTCCTCTATTCATAGATATCTGTATGTGGTTAAGATGCTCGTAGACATCTTTTTCGGAGATGCTGACTCTGCCTGAAATTTCTCTCGCAGTAAGGATAGAACCCTCAAGAATGGATATTATCTCTTGACGCACAGTGTCCCTTCGCTCAACCGGAACAAAGGATTCCTTCGGTCTGCTGATTCGGCTCATATTATGATATAGAGGGGAAGATAGAATTACCCGGTATTTCGAAGTCTCAAAACCACATTGATCTTCCCAGCGGCTCCGCCGCCGGTAATCTAATGCAAGGAATTTTTGCATTATCATATTCGCTCACATCCGCTCGCTATTCATTTAAGAGAGGTAAATAAATCCGATCAAACATATATCAGAGACATACACACCTGAAATATTAAACAAACGCCATACCGACCTGGTAGAAATCTTCCTCAATTTTTTTAATCCATCGAATCTCGGCAATACCGGCCGCAACCGGAAGATTACTCTTGATCTTAATTTTCTGTTGTTCCTCCGGCAATCTGAATAAGTACATACAAACCCCGGACTTGCTTAAATTTATGGTGACTCCCCTGAATATTTCTTCAGACGAATCAGAATGCAATGAATAAGTTATGGCTGCGGGATAATCATAGCGCTCATCCTTCCTTTTGTCTGCCGGGCTTCCCGTCATTAGTCGCCTTTCAAATAAGTATATTTTTTAAATAGCGCAGCAAGTGCCTCACAATCACAAGCAGGCACTTCATTCCCCAAAAATTCCGCTTTAAACATTTACAATTTCCAGCCTTACAAATTCATTAAAATGCCTGTACAGATAAGGGCTCTCGTCTGATAAGAGTTCTTTATCAAATTTAATTCCTAATCCGGAAGAAGAAAGGTTATTTGCGACAGCGGATACCAGACTGAAATTACCATTACGTTTAATACCTGTTATAGATGATGCATGAAACGGATAACGAGAGTGCTTCCTGTTGTCTCTGGCCATAGCGCAAACCCCCACATACACATAAACTCTTCTATTAATTTATATCATAATATCCCGATTCATTTCAACATGGCAGGGGAAATGTTAATAATAACCATGAGGCTGTGAAAGAGAGTTTGCAAATAGTTACTATATAGAGTCTGTGTATAAAGTCAGTCTCTCTATCTGTCATTTCCCGACTTGGTCGGGGAATCTATTCTTTTCAATAAGTTCTGAATGTCCCGAACGCTTTCGGGGCATGACAAAAATAAAAAACGGCAATTTATATACAGACACTATATAGATGAGACGCCGCATTCATATATATGCATTATGAATAAAACAATCTCCAGCCGTCTTTTATTTTTTCATACGTTTCGCAATTCAGCACATTCGGACATTCAGGACAGAACCCGTCACATGAGTCTTCTGTATAACTAAAACCATACTCGCTAAACAAAACCTTATTATGCTCATCTCTGTTATTATCGAAATCTTCAACAATTTTTCTGTAATATTCTCTTAATGCATGCATTGCACAGTCGTCTTTCATTTCTTGTCCTGAAATGTTATTGGCATTTTGGTTCACCGATGTCAAGCTCCTGAATGTCTTTTACTGTCACCATACTTCCATCTTTCGATAGATAAACAATCTGTTTTATCCGGGCATTGCAAATCATTCTTCTGCAGAGGAGGCACGGTCTGCCTTCAGCATAAGAATTATCATTTTCAAGCCCCGCTATATAAATAGTAGCATCCTTCATCCGGTCGGGCGAACCGTTTACTATTGCATTCTGTTCCGCATGGACAGCCTCGCAGAGTTCATAGCGCTCTCCGGCCGGCACATTGAGTTCCTTCCTCCTGCAGGTGCCTTTGTCCACGCAGTTTTTCGACCCGCGCGGCGCTCCATTATACCCCGTACTTACGATTACTTTGTCTTTTTCGATAACCGCTCCGTAGCGACGCCTGAGACAGGTTGACCGCGACGATATCACTTTTGCGATTTCAATAAAATACTCATCCCAGGAAGGACGTTCAAAAATCCTTTTCCCATTATTGTTCATACTTTATTTTACCTTATTATTCATTTGCAAATTACCCGGTTTTATCAGACAGGTCAGATATCCGGAACGGCCCCATCTATACCATACCCGCTTATTCTATTTTTTTGTCCTGTATATCCTGCCCGGCTTTTTCTCCGTATCTTTTTTAATATGGCAGTGTTATCCGCATTTGGTAAATCCGCAGTCACGACAGATAGCACATCCTCCTTCATGCTCTACTGCACCGCCGCACTCCGGGCACGCACCAATCATCATGGCAACACTCTCTTTCTTTCCATTACCGTTTCCGTCGCAGTCAGTCATGCGAAACCCCTCAATGGCCTTTGCAATCGCATCCGCACAGGAAGATATCTTTCCGCCCTTGACCCATGCAGGCTGGTGACACGAAATACCCTTGAGCTGTTTGGCAATCTCTTCGGGCACTATATTGCACCTCAGGGCAAGAGACACAAGTCTCCCGATAGCTTCGGACTGACTCGCGGCACATCCACCGGCCTTGCCTATCTGGTTGAACACCTCAAACGGCATCCCGTTCTCATCTGCATTAATGGTAACGTAAAGCCCCCCGCAGCCCGTATGCATGGCTCTCGTTGTCCCGTTTATTACATCGGGCCTTTTCCTCGGGACAATCTTGCCGCTCCGGATATCTGCCGTCACAGTTTCCGTTACTGTTATCTCTTCTTTCGACTTAACGGAAAGTACCTGCTCTTCCCGTGAACCATCCCGGTAAACCGTAACACCCTTGCAACCCGACTCGTATGCAAGGAGATATACATTTTCAACATCTTCCATCGTTGCGTTATTAGGAAAATTTACGGTCTTTGATACAGCGTTGTCTACATATTTCTGAAAGGCCGCCTGCATTCTGATGTGGTCTTCAGGTGTAATATCGTGTGCTGTAACGAATACATCCTTTACATCATCGGGTATCTCTTCAAAATCCCTGAGTGAACTGCTCTCGGATATCTTTTCCATAAGCTCTCTGGACCAAAAGCCTCCATCTTTTGCAGCCATCTCAAAATATTGGTTCACTTCTACGAGTTTTGTCCCTTCGAGGACATTTCTCACAAAGGAAACCGCAAAGAGCGGCTCAATGCCGGAAGAACAGCCCGCAAGTATGGAGAGGCTGCCTGTGGGCGCTATGGTCGTAACAGTGGCATTTCTCAACTTCCGCTTGCCGTTATAGATGCTGCCCCCAAAATTCGGGAATGTGCCCCTCTCCATGGCAAGGGCCTCGGATGCCTTTTTGCCCTCCCCCTGTATAAATCCCATGACTTTTTCAGCCAGTTCCAGCGCCCTCTCCGAGTTGTATGGTATTCCCATCCGGATGAGCATATCCGCCCATCCCATAACACCCAGGCCTATCTTCCTGTTGGCCCTGGTATTTTCTTCTATCTCCTTAAGTGGATATCTGTTTACATCTATGACATTGTCGAGAAAATGAACAGCCTTGTGCGTCACATCTTTAAGCCTTTCCCAGTCAACCTCGCAGAGGCTGCTTCCCGGCGCTTCCTTTAACATATGGCTGAGATTTATGGAGCCCAGGTTGCAGGACTCAAAAGGAAGAAGCGGCTGCTCACCGCAAGGGTTTGTGCTTTCAATTTCTCCCGCTCCGGGGGTCGGGTTACAATCATTGATCCTGTCGAGAAATACAATGCCCGGTTCACCATTTCGCCATGCATGTTTGACAATCAGACCGAATACATCTCTCGCACGCAGGGTCTTTACTACCGTGCCCTTCCTCGGATTTATGAGTTCATATTCGCTATCCCTTTCAACGGCCTCCATGAATTCCGCAGTAAGAGCGACCGAAATATTAAAGTTGTTCAGCCTGTGATCATTGTCCTTGCAGGTTATAAATTCGAGTATATCCGGGTGGTCAACGCGCAGCATACCCATGTTTGCGCCTCTTCTCGTACCACCCTGTTTGACAGCCTCGGTAGCTGTGTCGAATACGGTCATAAATGAAACAGGCCCGGAAGAAATGCCTTTTGTAGAACCCACTACATCTCCGTTCGGCCTGAGTCTTGAAAAGCTGAACCCGGTACCACCACCCGATTTATGAATAATGGCTGCATTTTTGACAGCATCGAATATTGATTCCATGGAGTCGCCGATAGGGAGCACAAAACATGCCGAGAGCTGACCCAGCCTCCTGCCGGCGTTCATCAAAGTCGGACTGTTAGGCAGAAAATCAAGGGATGTCATAAGGTTATAAAATTCCGTTTCGACAACTTCCACTTCCGAAAACTCCCTGCCGAAATTAATATCCGCAGCTGCTATCGACTTTGCTATCCGCCTGAACATCTCTTCCGGAGTTTCAACTACATTGCCTTCTTCATTTTTCTTAAGATACCTCTTCTGCATTACTCTCAGGGCATTTGGGGACAGATCAAGTGAAGTAGAAACAATATCCATAAGACACCTCCCTATTATTGTTAACCTGAATTATTGTCTGTTTATCTCTTTTTTGAAACCGTCATATGCGGGATCTTCCATCATCTTTATCCTGGCCGCTATCCTGTCTATCGCATCCTCTCCTTCAAGAGGGCATAAATATGTACTTAAACAAGTGCAATTAAGACAGTTGAACCAGTTCTGAACCCCTTTGCATTTATCAAACAATAGCCTATACCTCCCTTACCATAAATTGTGCTAATCTGTAGAATTTTAGACATTTAACCACAATATATTGTGTTTGTCAAGGGGAAAATTGCCGAAAATCAAATTTTTTATAACTCCTTGTTTCTCATAGTAATTTCCTGTGGGCATTACGTTAAGTTCTTGTTGAGGAAATGTGAATAAAAACAGATGAGCAATAAATGCGGGAAATCCGTTCCGTATGCCCTGCAAAAATGGTAAAAGGGTACCGGACAGGGTCATTGCAAAGAGTGCGGGCACAAGAATCAATTGCCGTCAACCACGATGACGATTGCCCGGCAAGCACGCCTTATAACCCATGGAGACATGGTGTCTGACTTTTCTTTATATTATTATTGCCGGCCAGTTACGTCTGTTATCTTGAAAATTTGAAAATCTCTCTGTTAGTATGATTAATGCCTGAAGAACTGAGGAAAGCGGATGTTTTTTTAAGGGCAGTTTCCAAGACACTCGATTTTCTTCTGATAGCCGCCGTCTGGGAACTACTGCCCAGGGCGGGATTTTTTGCAGGAATATTTTATATTCTCATAAGCGATGGGCTCTTCGATGGAAGAAGTCTTGCGAAACAGATATTGGGATTACAGGTAATTTCTTTAAAATCAAAGAGGGCATGTTCAATCCGTGACTCCATATTAAGGAATATGCCTTTCGCTGTCGGACTTGCTGCATTAAAGGTACCTTTAGTCGGCTGGATACTCTTTATCTGTATCTGTCTGCTCGAACTAATACTTATGATCGGCAGTGCAGACAGTTTGAGAATAGGTGATTTGATTGCAAATACTTCCGTTGTTGCAAGGGACAGGGACAGCGGGGAAAAGCAACCAGAGGAGTTGGCTTCGATGGAGGGGCATTCATAAATCAGATGGTTGTGAATCATATTAATTACTACAAGGAGACAGAATGTTTATTGAAAAAATACTGGGGCACTTCTCAAGTGATCTTGCTATAGATTTAGGCACCGCAAATACACTTGTATTTGTAAAAGGCAAGGGTATTCAGTGTAACGAACCGTCAGTGGTTGTTATTCACAGAGATACAAAAAAAACTCTTGCCGTTGGTACTGATGCTAAAAAAATGCTTGGCAAGACTCCTGCGGATATCAAGACTATCCGCCCGATGAAAGACGGTGTGATTGCTGATTTCGATGCAACCGGAGAGATGCTCAGATACTTTATAACCAAGGTGCATAACAGGCGGAGTTTCATATCACCGCGTGTAATCATCGGAGTGCCTTCCGCCATTACACAGGTGGAGCAGCGCGCAGTTAAAGACGCGGCTGAGTCTTCCGGGGCAAGAGAGGTATATCTGGTTGAGGAACCGATGGCAGCGGCCATTGGAGTCGGCCTGCCGGTGGGTGAACCATCAGGCAACATGATTGTTGATATCGGCGGTGGGACAACAGACGTTGCCGTCATCTCGCTTGACGGCACCGTATACAGCAAGGCGATACGGGTTGGCGGCGACAAGATGGATGAAAATATTATATCATACATTAAGCGGAAATATAATCTTATGATAGGCGAGAGGTCGTCGGAACGGCTAAAGATGGAGATCGGATCGGCATATCCTACAGATAATGAACAGAGGACACTTGAGATAAAAGGACGTGACCTTATTTCCGGCATCCCGAAGACAGTGACCATTACCGAGGATGAGGTGAGGGAAGCGCTGAAGGGCCCTGTGACTTCCATCCTCGATGTCATCAGGATAGCCCTTGAAAATATCCAGCCTGAGATAGCGGCCGATATAGTAGACAGGGGCATCGTACTCGCCGGTGGCGGAGCACTCCTGAGAGGACTTGATATGCTGATAAAGGAGGAAACGAAATTGCCCGTTGTTGTGGCGGAAGACCCTCTGACATCCGTTGTAAGGGGTGTGGGGAAAATGCTGGAAGAGATCGACCTGCTGAAACGTGTCGCCATTTACTGATTGAATGTTCAGAAACAGGCTTTTTTTATTATTATCGCTCCTCGCATTTTCACTGATCATAATGACCGTTCAGGCCAAAAACGGTCCCATTAATCCTATGAGTTTCATATCTTATCCCCTTAATACCATCAACAATATATTGTACCGGGGAACGAATATGATAAAGTTGCCCTATCTCGCCTTAAGGTCATCCCTCAGTGAAAACGAGCGGCTCAATCAAGAAATAAAGATGCTAAGATTACAGCTCCAGGACTTTCGGAAAACCGGGGAGGAGAACAAAAGGCTTAAAGATCTCCTCGGCTTGAAGTCACACAATCCTCATTACATTACGTCGGCTTCTTTAATTAGTAAAGGCGCCGATTTCTGGTTCAAAACCATGATCATCGATAAGGGTTCCAGGGATGGTGTCCATAAAAACATGATAGCCATTACTCCGCGCGGCCTCACAGGCAAGATCATAAGGGTTTGGCCTTCTTATTCCGAGATGCTGCTCATAACCGACAGCAGTTTTTCAGTTTCAGTGCGTCTCCGGGGCAGCAGGGTGGAGGGCATTCTGACCGGTACCGGTGGCGATCATTGTATACTGAATTATGTGTCAAATGATGTTGATGTAAAAGAGGGTGATACCCTCATTACATCCGGTCTGGACAGATTTACGCCGAAAGGCATTCTCGCCGGAACAGTAAAATCAGTCAGGAAAACCTCACCGGAGCTGTTTCAGCACATTGAGGTCAAGCCTTTCGTCAATACCTCGAAACTGGAGGAGGTTATGATTATTAAACAATGAAACTTTTAAAAAGACATCATATAGATATAAAGGGGCTGCCTGTCTTGACCTCCCGCAGCAGGTGGACAGGTATTGTTTTCTGGACAATTGTTGTAACGGTTCTCCTTATAATAAAGACAAATATCACACTTCTTGGCACTCCCCTCGACCTGACGGTAGTTATACCTTTTTACTTTGGAATGAAAAGGTCTCCCCAGAAAGGATTCATTGCGGGCGTTATTGTAGGCCTTATTGAAGACAGTCTTTCGAATACGATTCTGGGCCCTAATATGCTCAGCAAAGGCACTGTTGGAATAATCTCTTCATTCATTTCAGGCAGGTTTTTTATATGGACCCCGCTATTTGGAATGGCAGCATTATTCTCCGTTACTCTGCTTGACAGTTTTATCGTCTATACTTGCAGATATATCTTTTTCATTCAACCTGTTCCCTTTAAGGGCGCCCTTTTAAAAATATTAATACAGGCATTCATAAATGCCCCTCTGGGGTATTTTATAAAACCGGAAAATGAATAGCGAAAATCTGAGAAAACGCATTACCTGCTCGGGCTATATAATAATAATCCTCTTTCTTGTTTTTCTTCTGAGGCTCTGGCAACTGCAGGTACTTGAAGGCAAACGTTATCGGGGACTGACAGAGAGCAACAGGATAAAGGTATTAAATATTGCAGCCCAGCGCGGCATTATCTATGACAGAAACGGCAAGTCTCTTGTTAAAAACGGCCCTTTCTATTCTGTATCAATCATACCGGGAGCAGCCCAGAATATTGATGTGCATGCCCTTTCTTCGCTTCTGGAAATGAGCGAGACCGACATCAAAAGCAGATTATCAACCGACGTTCCCCCCTTTGAAACCATCAAGCTCAAGGAGGGCATATCATTTAACGAGGTGGCATATATTGAAGCAAGACGGTCGGACTTTCCGGGCCTGATAATAGAAACCGATGTAACAAGGCACTATGTATATGCCAATGTGGGTGCCCATGTGGTCGGTTACCTTGGCATGCCGGGGCCCGAAAAACTAAAAAGCTTTAAGAGCAGTGATATCCCGCCCAATGCATTTACGGGAAAATGGGGAATCGAAGCACTTTATGATAAACAGCTCAGGGGGACGCCCGGCAAAAGGTACATTGAAGTAGATGCCCTTGGCAGGCAATTGAAGATAATCAGAGAGGACCCCCCGCAGAAAGGAGAAGACATTAAAATCAGTCTTGACATCGATCTCCAGAGAAAGATCGAAGAAGGATTCAACGGCAGAACAGGGGCTGCAGTAGCCCTCGACCCTTCAACCGGCGAAATACTGTCACTGGTAAGCCTTCCGTCTTTCAATCCCAACCTTTTTTCGAGGGGGATTTCATCCTCGGACTGGGAGGCACTTAACAGGAACCCCGACCACCCTTTCTTAAACAGGGCGTTGCAAAGCCAGTATCCTCCCGGTTCGGTTTTCAAGATCATTGTAGCAATCGCCGCCCTCGATGAAAATATCCTTCCTGCGGGTTTCACCGTTAAATGCAATGGCCGTATCAGATATGGAAGATGGGTTTTCAAGTGCTGGAAACGCTCCGGTCATGGTGTTGTTGACCTGCACAAGGCGATAGTTGAGTCTTGTGATGTCTTTTTTTATAAAACCGGTAAAGCGCTTGGGATAGACACCATTGCCAAATACGCCCGTAAATTCGGCCTGGGCATGCCGACAGGTGTTAAGCTTGTGCATGAAAAGACAGGCTTTATACCTACAACCGGATGGAAAAGAAGAGTTTACAATAAGCCATGGTATATTGGAGACACTTACCACGCGGCGATTGGGCAGGGGTATGTCCTTGTTACACCTTTCCAGCAGGCTCTTATGATCAGCGCGATTGCGAACAACGGGACTGTTTACAAGCCAACACTAATAAAGAAAACCGGACCGCCGGAGGTTCTGAGGAAGATTGTACTCAGGCCCGGCACACTGGAAACTGTCAAAGAGGCGCTGAGGGATGTTGTAAACGAAAGAGACGGAACTGCATACTGGAGGGCAAGGTCCGATAAATATGTATTTGCAGGAAAGACAGGCACAGCGCAGGTTATAAGGGAGAGGAAAGGAAAAACAAGGAAAGAGACCCCTGAGAGGTTTAAGGATCATGCATGGTTCGTCTCCTTTGCTCCATACAATAAGCCCCTTATTGCAATGAGCATTTTAGTAGAACACGGAGGGCATGGCTCATCTGCAGCGGCGCCCATTGCCAAAAAAGCGATGGAATACTATCTGGACCAGATTGATCTTGCAAAAAACCAGGCAAACATAACAGGAGAACGCAGATGACAGCTGTAAGTCGCAGAGCCTTGCGAAACTTTGACTGGTTAATATTCGGACTCGTCCTGTTCATGAGCATATCGGGAATCATGACTATCTATAGCGCCACCCGGGTGACAGGGACCGGGGAGATGCCGGATTTCTACCTGAAACAGATTTCATGGCTGGTAATAGCAATAATTACTCTGCTGGTATGCACAAGTTTTGATTACTCGTGGTTATCAAGACTTTCATTACCTTTGTATATTACCGGAATAATATCTCTCGTCATTGTCCTTGTAATGGGCAGGTCCGGCATGGGCGCAAAAAGGTGGTTGCAGCTTGGGCCCCTGAATTTTCAGCCCTCCGAGTTCTTCAGATTAGTATTTATTATCGCCTTCGCCTTTCACTTATCAAGACTGCAAGGGCGTCTTCATCTGGGCAACATAATCAAGGCGGCTATACTTTTTCTGATAATACCTGTCGCACTTATAATAAAGGAACCGGATCTCGGCTCCGCTCTTATACTGATATTTGTGTTTTTCATCACACTGTTAATCCGGGGCGTTAGGAAAAAAGCTGTAATTATCCTGATTGTTATCGGGGTTATCTCGGTCCCTTTTCTGGAAAGGATCGTCTGGAGTCAGCTAAAAGACTACCAGAAAAACAGACTCGTTGCATTTGTAAAACCGCAAATCGACCCTTCCGGCATAGGTTACCAGATAGAACAGTCCAAAATAACCATAGGCTCCGGCAGATTTTCAGGAAAGGGTTACCTGAAGGGGACCCAGGGTCCCTTCCGTTTCCTGCCCGAAAAACATACGGACTTTATTTTTTCCATATTTGCTGAAGAATGGGGGTTCCTTGGCTGTTTTTTACTGCTTGCGGCCTATCTGGTATTACTCCTGAGGGGGATAGATACCGCCTTGAAGGCCAAGGACATGTTCGGGAAACTTCTTTCCTTTTCGATAGTCATTATGTTTTTTACCTACTTCGTAATTAATGTAGGCATGGCACTGGGAATGATGCCCGTCGTCGGAGTTCCCCTGCCCTTCATGAGCTATGGAGGAACTGCACTGATATCAAATTTTGCCGCAGCCGGTATCCTCATAAATGTGAGGATGAGAAGATTTAAGCTCTTTTACTAAAGAAAAATATTTTGCTATAATACTTTTTTGTAGTCTTCATCCGGCGGTGTAGCTCAGGTGGTCAGAGCATGCGGCTCATATCCGCAGTGTCCGGGGTTCAAATCCCTGCACCGCCACCACATTTGTTGACGCAGGAAAACCTTATAAGTGTTACCTGGCTATTTTTTGTTAAACGATATACCTGATTCCGAAGAAACTGCACGAATTGCCTCATAAAAACCTTCCTTAAATGGATTCTACGCCTCATTATATCCATCATGAATTAACGCATATAACAGGACAGCGGAAATTGTCGTCAATTATTTTCATATCAAACACCTCTTCAGGTAAAATAAAATATATGCTTCCGCTTTCGGAGAGGATAAAGGCGGCCCGGACTGCAGAGGCCGAAGAGCTTTGGGACATCATACGCGATCCCCATCCCGAGGCTACCTCTAACGCAACGATGAACGGAAACCTCACGGAAGATATGGCGGTTTTTATTGCCAAAAGGAATGCGGCAACTCAGGAAACGCTCGGATTTCTGGCCGGTGATGTCAGATTCAAGCACAGCTATAAACTCAAGCTCGCCATTTGCAAAAACCCGAAGACTCCACCGCGAATCAGTCTTGCATTCATCAAGTTCCTTCGCATTTTCGACCTGTCCGATATTATTAGAAGCAGGCATCTGCCCGTAATCCTGAGACAGAAGGTAGAACTTGTTATCAAAGAGAGGATACCTGCAATGCCCCCCGGTATCAAGGTGGCTCTGGCAAAGAGGGCTAACAGCAATGTTGTTGTTGAACTTATGGCAAAGGGTGACAAAAGGGTCATCAGTACATGTCTTGACAGCCCGGTACTGACGGAAGAATATCTGCATAGAATGCTAAACAGACCCGCGACAAAACCACTGATAATAAGAATGATTGCCGCTCACCCGCAATGGTCGTCACGATACCTCATCAGGTTTGCCCTTATAAGGAAGTTCCATACTCCCATGGCGCAGGTAACAAAATTTATTGACGGCATGAAGACAGCGGACCTGAAAGAACTCTATAGAGACCCGAAGCTTCCGGCTTCAACAAGACCCTTCATCTACAGGGAACTCATGGACAGGAATGAAACAACCGAAACTGCAGAAGAGGAAATATTCAATCTATCCGATGAGGCAGACGAAAACCCCGGTAACATATGGGATGAGATTCAATAACTTTTTTTATATGTCTAATCCGGTTTTTGTGCCGGATATTGTTCCTATGCTACTGCAGAAAGTTTCTTGTTAAAGAGTCTCCCCTGCCAGGCATTTCTGTCCTTAAAACGGGAATCGATGTCACGAATAATCTGCTGTCTTGTCTTTCCCCACTTGGGGGCAATTAGTATATCATCGGGTGAAAGGGCAAAAAGTCTTTGAAGAACCATATCCGGCCTCAGCCTTTCAACAAAATCCACAACAAAATTGAGATATTCCTCATACCCGAATGCAGGAAAGAGCTTCTCTTCGTACATACCCGCCATGATCGTATCCTTTACGATCTGAAGCTGGTGGATCTTCAGAAATTCTATGGGCAGGGTTGAGATTTCATCTGCCATTTTAAGCATCTCTTCACGGGTTTCCGTTGGAAAGCCAACTATTATATGGGCTCCTATGCCGATACCCCTTCCCCTGGTCAGGTTTACCGCGTCGACAAAACACTTGAAGTCGTGGCCCCTGTTGATATATTCAAGCGTACCGTCATAGACGGACTGGAGACCGTACTCCACGAGAACAAAACGGCTTTTTGCAAAATCTTCCAGCAGGTCAAGCTTGTCACTGTCTACACAGTCGGGCCTCGTCCCTATTGCAATGCCTATCACGCGGGGATCTCCGATTGCTTCTTCGTAAAGCTTCCTCAGTGTCTCAACATCGGCGTACGTATTTGTATAAGGTTGAAAATATGAGATGAATTTCTTCGCACCATACCTCTTCTCTATATATGACATTCCCTTTTGAACCTGCTCACTTACAGGAATGACTGAACTGCACGAAGACGGCCTGAAACTGTCATTGTTGCAATAGACACAGCCTCCATATCCGACCGTACCATCCCTGTTTGGACATGTAAAGCCCGCATCGATATTGACCTTGTAAACCCTTTCACCGAAACGCTTTTTCAGGTATGCCCCAAATGCATTATATCTGTCCGACATAATTAATTATCAATCTTTAACAAACGGATTGTCAAACGAAGAGATTTACCGGGAAAGAAACCATTCGCCGGAATTCTCATCAAAATACATAACATGTATATAACCATCGCTTCCCTTCACCCTGAAGAATCTCCTGATACCCTGCTCCTGCGTTACCTCTTCGAGCCAGGATTTAATGATCGTAATGACATCTATCTTCTCATTATCAATCCTGAATGACTGGGGGATTTCTTCAGCTCTATATCCTGAATATGAAATAACATCTATCTTTCTACCGGTCATTATCTCCACTTAACGAAGCTGTTTATTAACTTCTTCTTCAATTTTATTCCCAAGGAACTATATAATAATAAATCATGAAAGCCAAAAAGAACCTCATAGTTATTGGCCCCAGGGTACTCATATCACTCGACAGGAGTGAAAGCCGTACCGGTGCCGGACTCTATCTCCCCCCCACCGTCAAGGAAAAAGATGAAGTCCAGAGTGGATATGTAGTCAAGACCGGCCCCGGATACGCAGTCCACGACCCCTCGACACAGAACAGTGAACCATGGGCCGTTTCAAATAATAAAACCCATTATATGCCGCTTGAGGCAAAGGAAGGAGACTATGCCCTGTTTCTGAAAAAGGATGGGGTTGAGATTCAATATGAAGGAGAAAAATATCTGATAGTCCCACACACATCGATTCTCGCCATCGTAAGAACCGAGATAGTTGAAGGATAAGCCCTTTATTTTTTTTGTCCTCCCATCCGGACAACGGCAATATCACGGCTTATTCTCCCCGGCACAGAAGGTTTCTCCCCGGGCCATCCGACCGGAACTATCGCAACAGGTCTGAAGCTGCCCGGGAGACATAATATTTCAGCTACGATATCTTCATGAAAGGCCCCTGTCCAGACCGTACCCAGTCCCATTTCGTGTGCAGCAAGCATCATGCACATTATACTGCACGATACATCCTGAATGGTATACAGCTCAACACCCCTCCTGCCGTACCGGTCCACTATCCTGTCGTCTGTGCATCCAACGACAACAAGAGGAGCCTTTGCGATAAAGCTCTGATCCAGGGCGGCTGACGCCAGGGCACTCTGAACCTCAGGATCGGAGATGAAATAAAACTTCCTCGCCTGGAGATTTCCCGCACTCGGCGCCCAGATAAGAGCATCAATAAGCCGTTCTGTCATTTCCTCAGGAATTCCGCTCTTCGCAAACCTCCTTATGCTTCTCCTGTCTTTTATGGCTTCAAATACATTCATGGCACTGCCCCCCTGAAATCAGGCGCCCGATCAATTCTGTTCCATCCCTTCAATATATCACTTTTTATACCCAGGCACTACAGTTATATCGAACTCCCTTGATCTGAAGATTTTTACTGAGCTATCCATTTGTTGACTTTTCATGCAGCCATCATTGTTTGAGGTAATCTATCAATGCCTGAACCTCCTTATCAGATAAACGCTCAAAGCTCGGCATTCTTGAATCAGGTTTATTGACAGAGGGATCCCTGAGTTGCTGCCTGATCCATGCATCACTTCTTCTGTGTTTCACATCGGTAAGATCAGGGCATATACTTCCGCCAAAACCTTTGAAGTTATGACAGGCAGCGCATTCTTTTTTGAATATTTTTGCTCCGTCCGGTGCACAACCGGTAAAAAGAAACACAAGGGCAACGGCCATGAAATAAAACCTGTACTTATGCAGCATGACAGCCTCCTTTTAACAACTTAAATACGTTAAATACATACCTGCGTAAATTGATCTTCCCTGGGACCCTGCCGCCGCTAATCTAATGCAGGGAATTTTCATTATTATATTCACTCACTCCACCCCGTGATAAGTCCACGGGGAATACGCTCGCTATCCATTGAAACTGGTAAAGACCTACTGATACTTTTCCCCTCTTTGGTAAAGAGGGGTTAGGGGAGATTTTTTTAATTACAATTCCATATCGCTCATGTTTTTCCCTGATTCAAATCCCCCCTGCCCCCTTTTTCTAAAGGGGGGTAAAAAAAATATTATTGATCTTCCCCGCGGCTCAAAATGAGTCTTGCCAAGTCCATGCAATTTACCATCGGATCTCAACATTTGTTAATTTCGTGGATAAATTTTCTCAGACGGCTGAAATGCCTTCGGTCAAAATCAACAACGAGCCGTGGAAGATCTAAGATATCAGGCTCGTCGGATTCATCGGGAAGGGGCCCTGAAATATACATATCACCGCCCGGTATCAGCATATCACTGAATCTTTCCTTCAGCTGCCTTACCTGTTCCTCATCTATACCGGATGACAGCCTGATAACGAGTTTTTTACCGACATGACGAATACTATGATAGAGCCGGTAGAAATGGTTGATTCTCTCTATCGCATCATCAACGGAATCAACGAGTTCGAAAAGATTGAAATCCGAACCACTTATATAACCTTCCGCAAGGAGTTCTTCCCTGAAGAACCTCTCCCATCTGGACCAGTAAGTACCTCCCGGTTCATCTATCAGGATTAATGGAAGAGGGTTGTGTTTGCCGGTCTGCAGAAGTGTAAGGGTCTCCATCGCCTCGTCGAGGGTACCGAAACCGCCGGGAAAAAGCGTTATGGCATGGGCCTCTTTTACAAAAGCAACCTTTCGGTTGAAAAAATACTTGTAAGTAATAAGACGGGGATTCCCGGTAAGTACGGGGTTGGGTTTCTGCTCAAAGGGGAGTTGGATGTTGACGCCAAAAGAACGCTCCGGCCCCGCACCCTCATTTACGGCCTGCATGATCCCGCCGCCGCCTCCCGTGATAACCATATATCCAGCCTCCGCAAGCTTCCTTCCAAGCTGACGGGCAATGTCATATACCGGCTCATCAGGTCCTGTCCTTGCCGAACCGAACACAGTAACCTTTTTGACATGACGGTAAGGACCGAACACCTTTGATGTATACCTCATCTCCTTCATTGTGTAGTTCATGAGCCTGAGGTCTTCTCTGCCGGCGTGTTCCTTCCCGGCCTTAAGAGCTGCGAGTATCATCTCACGGACTATCTCGGGGTGATTCACATCTCCCACAAGCTTCACCAAATCATCAATTGCGTCATCAACAGGACCGTTGGTCCTTGTAAAATAAATATTCATTTATTTCTAACACCTCCAGCAGGAACACATGGGATTTCGATAGTAAGTATTTTACATGATTGGCGATAATTGCGGCACGGTAAATGATAATTGAATCATCATTTAAATACCACCTGGCCACATCCGGAAAAGTCCATTTAATTCATCTTTCTTTTCTTCTGCCCGAAGATAACTTCTTATGTAATGCGGTATCTCCGAACCCAGCAGGTATCTTTTAAAATCTTCCTGCACCTGTGCCTCCGGTATGTTCCACATGCCGGCAGCTTCCATAAAGAGGTCGTACTCACTGCAATCCCTGGCCCTTGAAATATCAAACAGCCTCTCTTCAATTGTCTTGCGGCCTTTTTTGAATTTCAGCAGGATAAATGTAATCGCCGTAGTTATAATAACGGCAAGTAGTATTGATATCGTTAACCGGCGAGTTGTGCTTCCAAGTAATAAATCTACGAGATCCGACATATTCGATCCGTTATCATCTTGTAATATATAAATTTTATTATACATTATTATAAAATAAGTTATCCGTGCGGGGAGACTGAACATCAATATTTATGACCCGACTAACAGAGGATACCTTTGAAGATACCTTGAGCTTTTCCAGGAAATCGTCCACGATCGATCTTCGGGGAGTGAATTTCATAGACCCCTATGGAATGGTCGGCCTCCTTGAGCTTGGCGAACTCTGCAAATCAGAAGGTGTTCGAAAATCCCTTAATCTCCCTGAATCAGAGGAGGTTCTAAAATATCTTGAAAGGATGGACTTCTTCAGATTCGCTAACAGATATTTCAGGCTTAAGCCTCCCGCGCCACAGATATCAGATAAATACTTGAGAAGTTCCTATTCCGATGTCCTGCTTGAGATTACCTCGATAGAAAAGGCAGACGACATCCATTTCATAGTCGGGGAGGTTAAAGACCGTGCCCATGCAATACTGGCAAGGCATCTCCACTATGACGACAGTACAATAAACGGCTTTATTGTAGCGCTTTCCGAGGCATGTCAGAATATCATTGAACACAGTGAAACAACCGGATATGTTGGGATACAGAAGTATCATTTTCAGAATATTGATAAAAATATAGTCAAAATCGCTGTAATGGATACCGGCATAGGCTTCAGAAAATCCCTGTCTGAGAGATTTGCCTTTAAGGACGACCTTAATGCCATAGAGCAGGGCTTGCTTCATGGAGCATCACGATATACAGATGAGGGGAGAGGACATGGCCTGGCTGCAGTAAGGCGCTTTGTAGCCCAATGAAACGGGAAAATATCCATCCGCTCGGGAACTGCAAAGCTTTCGATAATACCCGAGTGGGCATGGGGACGGGAAAGAGAGCTTGATCTTACTCTTTTCCCAGGCGCACAGATAAATATTCTCCTACCCGAGATTTAACCTTCATTCTTTCCTTGACAAAGACCATCAAAATATGATTCAATTGAATCAGTTGAAGTAGAAGAAACAGTATAAAATAAAAGATAATCATGATAAAAATACTCTGTGTTTATTTTAAGGACAGGGTCAAAAAGTTTGTATGCCCTAAGAACAAGAATATGAATATAAAAAAATTGGAAAATAAACTTGCTATTGCACTTACCCAAAACTTAGGAGTTAATATAAACTCTGGATTTAAAGATGATATATTAGGCTTCAGAGAAAAACTCACATTATTGTCAAATACTGATCACTATAATAAGCTTATTAAATCACTAACATCTTCAAAAAATAAAATAGAATTTAATAGTTATGTATTCGAGACTTATTTTGCTTATGATTTTGAATCAAAAGGTAGAACATTGGAATATGAAACAAAGTTACTTGGAAATTCAGACGATACCGTTGATTTTTTATATAGAACATATAATGGAATGAGAATATGTTTCGATCTTCATCAAGCAAACCAAAGAAAGTGGCTCACAGACTATACAAGAAGTCAACTCGCTAATCGTGGAAGGTATGAGATCACGTTAAGTGGTCAAGATGAAAAGGACAAAATCGTCCGTCTTCAAAATTTAATACTAAGTAAATGCCAAAATAAAAATGGCAATCCTCGCAAATTCCCTCAAGATAGTGATATTTATAACTTCATAGTAATTTATGTCTCAGGGGAAATTGATGGTCACATAGACGAACTTGAGTGTAAATTTACAATGTATGGAGATTCTAATCTTTTTGGTGTCCGATGGATATTTGGATTATGCGAACACTTATCTGATGACTCACCTGAAAATTTTAAACTTTATTACGAGAAACTTAAACATTTTAGAGAAACAATACATGGTGTTTTATTTGTAAAAAATGCTTCTCCGCCGAATTGTTATGGCGATTTAATATTGGACTTGGATTTAGAATATTATCTCGTTGGCAATAATGATTTACTCAATAAGGCTGATTTCAATAAGATTTGTGATGAATTATATGGAATTCTTAAAGAATGGACTAAAAAGGATACTTAAAGAAATTTATTCAAAAGCAGACAATGCCTAAAACCTCCATAATCATCGGCGACAGCCGGAGGATAGATGAACTTGAGGACCATGGCAATGGCAGTCAGATCGAGCTTAAATAATTTGCAAATGGAACACATGTTCTAAATTATTGAATCTCAAACCTGCCACTATAAGGAGTTTTGAATGAAGCATAAATTAACGATTGATATTTTGGTAAGGGAAGCCAGAGCTTTTTGTGAAAAAGAATCAAAATATGATAATCCAGAAATGCTCTTCAATGGCGACTGCAATATAGACGAATAGTAGATTTAACTGAAAACGTGGAAGGGATAATTACTATAATGAGTAAATCAACGGGGTAATAATATGCA
>BDTO01000002.1 GCA_002897855.1 bacterium BMS3Bbin05 | reverse complement strand
GAGTCAGACCCCGACAAAGGACAAAATGAAAGAAACCAGGGCGGGGAGCCCCCCCTACATTTTTAATATCCGCTCAAGCAAGGCCCAGCGTTCATAAGCCTCGGCAATATCCTTTTCCAGCTTCCCGATCTTCGACTTTGCTTCAGCCACACTGCTTCCATCACCTTTGTAAAATTCAGGATCAGCGAGTTTCTTATAAAGCCCGTCATGCTCTGCTTCCATTGATTCAATCATGCCGGGGAGTGCTTCTATCTCTCTTTTTTCTTTAAATGTGAGTTTGCGGGGTACCTCTTTTTTTTGACGAGGTTTTTTCTGTACCGGGACCTTCACTTTCTGATTCACTGCCTCAGGCAGACGCTGTCTCAGCCAATCATCATATCCCCCGACATATTCGCCAATCCTGCCGCCTCCTTCGCAAACGATCGTACTTGTCACAATGTTGTTCAGAAATTCCCGGTCATGGCTCACTAACAGGACCGTGCCTTTATATTCCATCAGCATCTCCTCAAGAAGTTCAAGCGTGTCTATATCAAGGTCATTTGTCGGCTCGTCCATGACGATTACATTTGAAGGCCGTGTAAAAAGCTTTGCGAGCAGAAGCCGGTTACGTTCTCCGCCGGACAAGACCTTTACTGACATTCGGGCACGATCCGGCGGAAAGAGAAAGTCCTGGAGATAGCCGATCACATGTCTTTTTCTGTTGTTTACAGTAACGTGCTCACCGTCAGCCACATTTTCCATTACGGATTTTTCGTCATTCAACTCTGCACGGTGCTGATCAAAGTATGCAACCTCAAGTTTTGTTCCCCTGCGCACAGAACCTTCATGCTGTACCATATTTCCGAGAAGGATATTTAGCAGTGTCGTCTTTCCTGAGCCATTGGGGCCGATAATCCCTATCTTGTCGCCCCTCATAATTACTGTTGAAAAATTATCTATAAGTTTTCGCCCGTCAAATGTACAGCCAATCCCCTTTGCCTCAAGCACAAGCTTCCCTGATCTTTCAGCTTCATTGAGATTCATTTTAGCGCTTCCGGACAACTCACGCCTCATACCCCGCTCTTTCCGCATCTCTTTCAACGCGCTTACACGACCTTCATTTCGGGTGCGGCGTGCCTTAATGCCCTGACGGACCCATGATTCTTCCTGTGCAAGCCTTTTATCAAAAAGCGCATTATGGGTGGCCTCGGCATCTATGAGGGCCTGTTTTCTTTTAAGGTAGGTTGTGTAGTCACCAGGCCAGTCAGTTATCTTCCCACGGTCAAGTTCAATTATACGGGTTGCGAGAGACTGGAGAAATTTCCGGTCATGAGTTATGAAGAGGATGGCCCCCTTGTAGGCGCTCAGAAGTTTTTCAAGCCATCCGATTGATTCAATGTCGAGATGGTTCGTAGGCTCATCAAGCAGCAAAAGGTCCGGCTCATTTACAAGGGCCCTGGCAAGGAGAACTCTTCTTTTTTGCCCCCCTGAAAGTTCAGCAACAGATACATCGGCATCCAGCTTAAGCATTGAGAGCACAGTCTCTACTCTCTGCTCCAGATTCCAGCCGCCTTCGGATTCGATTTCGTGCTGTAGTCGTTCAAGTTGAGAGAGCGCCCCTTCATGATGATCGGATGAGAGGCGGTGACTTAGCAAATGGTATTCAGAGATCAAGCCGGCTATTTTGCCCAGCCCTTCTGAAACCACATCAAATACCGGACCGCTGAGGTCATGGGGAACTTCCTGGGGAAGTGTGGCAATTCGCAGCCCCTGAGAATATATGACCTCACCAACATCAGGAAGAATTTCTCCGCTGATTATCTTAACAAGAGTGGATTTGCCGGTGCCGTTCCTGCCGACCAGACAGACACGCTCCCCTGCCTCCACATTAAGAGTAACTCCATCAATCAGCTCAGGGCCGCCAAATGCTATCTTTATATTCTGCAGACTTACTATTGCCAAATATTACCTCTGAATGTTTAATTAAAACGGATACTGAATGGATAGTACAATAAAGGCGGTTTCGCCGTTCGGTCTGTTCACAACTACTTCATCATCCTCTTTTTTACCCAGCAATGCCTTTGCCATAGGTGAATCAATGCTGATATAGTTTTTGGCCGGATCAAATTCGTCACGACCGACTATCCGGTACTTATACTCATTCCCGTCATCATCCTCCAGTTCAACCCAGGCACCGAAAAATATTTTTGTAGTGTCTTCCGGCGGCCTGTCCACAATCTTCAGTTCGTTCAATCGTCTCTGAAGAACCCGCATACGGGAATCAATCTCCCTTAACTGCTTCTTTCCATATATATATTCTGCATTCTCAGACCGGTCACCCATTGCAGCAGCCTCGGCAACCGCCCGGGTAACCTCGGGGCGCTTAATCTTCCATAGATAGGTAAGTTCCTCACTCAGACGCTTATGTCCTTTGGGAGTTATGTAAGGTGAAACCTTTGATTTAGCAGGTGATGGCATTCTCATATTTCCTTGTCTCATCCCCCTGAGCGTTTCGGTTTATACCCCATCTTTTCAAGTACCGCCATTACAGCGCCCCTCCGGTCGCCCTGGATCTCAAGAAGGTCATCCTTTATTGCCCCGCCTGTTCCAAGCCTGGACTTCAATTGTTTCAGCAGGTTTTTTAATTCTGCATCCGGCATCCGAAGGCCTTCAATACCTGTTACTGATTTTCCGCCTCTGAGTTTACGATCAAGGCGCACTCTGATCTTCTGCTGCCCGGGACTGATCTTTTCCTCAGACACTTTAACAGCAGCCTTCTCTTTTCCCGGCACGACACTGTCAGTAGAGTAAACAAGTTTTGAATTATCTTGCCGCATCACTTAGTTTATCATGCCGGCATGAATTATCTCCCGCTCCTGTAGGATGAGG
>BDTO01000001.1 GCA_002897855.1 bacterium BMS3Bbin05 | reverse complement strand
TTCTTCCAGCCCCTTTGCCACAAAAGATGCTATCTTTTCATCATCTTCTACAATCAGTACGCGCATGTTTATGTTATCGTTTTTTCTTTTCTGGTATGGCACTGACAACCGATAGAGTCTTCCCATCGGACTCAAACGCTATATCTGCATCCCTGTATGTCAAAAATACCCTTATACCATTATCGTTTATTCTCTTTAATACTTCAGCAGAAGGATAACCCCTTATATTACCTTTATTGACAGACACAATTGCATACTCCGGTGACACAACCTCGAGAAATTCCTCCGAAGTTGCGTCCCCGGCACCGTGGTGCCCCACCTTCAGCACATCTGATTCCAGACTATTCATAAAAGATGATTTATTCAACAGAACATTCTCTATCTTCCCGGTAGCGTCTCCCATCAGCAGAAAAGATATCTTGCCATAGATGATTTTCATAACAAGTGAGTTTTCATTCCAGTTACTCCCCAATCTCTCAGGAGACAGGATCCTTATAATAACCTTACCGAAATGAAGGACGTCACCTGCACTCAAGGCCTTGTAACTTTCTCTTCTGAACAGATCAGCATACCAGCGGTAAAGGTCACCATCACATCTGACAGATAGAGATTGTCCATTGTCATAATGAGATTTTACATCAAACTCCTGAACCACATAAAATACCCCACCCATATGGTCAGGGTGTGGGTGGGTTATAATAAGGGCATCGATTGTATTAACGCCCCGTGATTTAAGGGACATTGTAACCCTGTAACCGGTTATAAGGTTGCCTGCATCTATAAGAATCCTTTGTCTATCCGGCGTCTCAATATATATGGCATCCCCTTCACCAGCATTCAGGAAAAAGACCCGTAAAATATCCCCATAGGCATCTGCACGTAAAAGTGCCAGAAATAATAATATCCCTATGGTAATTCTCCTCATTTTCATCACGGTAACACCCGGTTTTTTCATAACTTCAGTATTCCACCCTCACCGGAGAAACCATCCCACCCATATCCCGAGCCCGCCCCCTGCGGCATTCATAACAACATCCCTCAGGTCTCCAACTCTGTTGGGAAGGAAAAACTGGATAAACTCATCAAGACTACCTGCTAAAGAGATGAAGATCACTGCGAGCAGTACCTGCTTAAACCTCAGCCCCAGGGCCTTTGTAACCATGAAACCAAGCACCCCGTATTCAAGGAAATGCATCCTCTCTTCAGGTCTTTCCATATGAAGGATAAATACAAGTGATACGATAATGGGTATAACAATAAGCAGGGTCTTAAAGATTCCCTTCCTGATACCCAGAAATGCCAGAAAAGGCAGGACAGATATCAGGATTATATTTGTTATAATACTCAGGTTCTCCTTACCGAGGGTTGAATAGAGATAATTCAAAAAGAACCGCATAACAGGGAGAGTTAGATATATCGCGCATATGTATAATGCTATAAATATCCATATGCGCTGCAACCTGAAAAGTTTCATTACGGTGTCATTATATCAAAGGCAATGAAGCATAATAAAGTTCATTATAGCTCCGGGCCCGGAACCGGCGGGTATATTAAATAGAGTCTGTGTATAAACTGCCGTTTTTTATTTTTGTCATGCCTCGAAAGCGTTCGGGACATCCGGAACTTATAGAAAAGAATAGATTCCCCGACTAAGTCGGGAAATGACGGATAGAGGGACTGTCTTTATGGACAGACTCTAAACAGCAAACCTGAATATGAAAGATACACTGAAAATGGGTAAAAGACATGACGAACAGGGTAAATGTAAGTTCTGCACGTTTTAAAGGAGTCGTTATTATGTTTTTTCGAGATTCCGCCATCCGGAAAGGTGTAATATTAAAATATTCTGAACAGATCTGTGAGCAGATAAAATGATAACTTCCGATATTACATACAGCAATAAAGTTCCGGCATGTGGTTTGATGATTATTATAGTTGCCGTCCTTTTCTCTTCGATATGCCTGGCCGGCAGCACTGATGAACTCCTGATGGCGGCATTTAACAATGATATTAATGGTGTAAGATCTCACATTGGTAAAGGGACTCCCATTGATACCAGAGACCGTTATGGAAAAACAATACTGATGTGGGCCGTTGTTAACCGGAATTTTGAAATGGCAAGATTTCTTCTATCAAAGGGCGCCAATGTAAATGCGCGTGATATCGAGAGCAACACCGTTCTGATGTGGGCTATAGTGGCCGGCAACACCCATATAGTAAAATACCTGCTCGATGAAGGGGCGAATGCAGATGCAAAAGACATATACGGGAAGACCGCCCTTGTTTTATCGGAAGAAAGGAACAACAAAAAAATAACAGCGCTGCTTAAGGAAAATGCCAGCCGGAAGAAAATTATTAAATAAACTGTTCATTTGACAATGAAACGTTTATGCCCCGGGACACAAAGGAAGATGAAAACACCCCCCACAATCCCCCCTTGCCAAGAGGCTGTGTCACAATTGTCATCCTGAACTTGTTTCAGGATCTATACAAAACGTAGCATATTGAAAATACGAGATTCTGAAATGAATTCAGAATGACATCATATGCGTTTTCGGAATTATGACACA